>JACZKT010000637.1 GCA_014859905.1 Rubrivivax sp. | reverse complement strand
CCCGCGGTCCGGCCGAGCGGCGTCGCGCGGCGGCACGCCGGTGTTGTGGAACTGCTGGTCGCTGAAGAGCGGCCCGTTGTGGCAGCTCACGCACTGCGCCTTGCCGATGAAGAGGCGCAAGCCGCGTGCCTCGTCGGCCCGCAACAAGCCGCGGGCTGCCGCGTCGCCGCGCAGCACCGCGTCGATGTAGCCGTCCAGCCGCGTCGGCGTGTGCTGCAGCGACTTCTCGTATGCCGCGATGGCCTTGCCGATGTTCGAGAACACGCGCGACACCTCCTCGCGCCGGCGGGCGTCGATCGCCGCCCATGCCGCCTGCTCGGTCGCATGGCCCTTCGGGCCGGCGTCGCCCGGCAGTCCGTCGAGCCACGGCAGCGCCCCAAAGAGGGCCTCGTAGTCGGAGCGATAGTCTTGGCTCACGAGATGTGCCACCCGCGTGCGGTTCGTCCCATGCTCCACCGCATCCTCGAGCGGGCCCAGCGCCTGCGCCCACAGGGTGTCCTTGCGGCCGTCCCAGAACAGCCAGGGGCCATGGCCGGCGCCGACGATGGGCATGGCCCGGCGCGAGCCCGTGCCCACGCCCTGGCTCACCGGCAGGCCGTCCTGGAACTGCCTGGCAGGATCGTGGCAAGTGGCGCACGACACGGCGCCGTTGCGGCTGAGGCGGGTGTCGTTGAAGAGGCGCCGGCCCAGCTCGATGGCGGCGGGCCGCTGCTCCACCGCGTTGGACGGGTCCACCGGCGCTGGCGGCAGCCGCTTCAGGCTCAGTGACGCAAGCACGGTCTTGTCGTCGGCGCTCCACCGCACCGGACCGGTCGCCAGCGGCTGCTCGCTGGCATCGGCCAGCGTGATGGTGAGCGCCGAGCACATGGCTGCAGCGGCGCTGGCGAGCATCCAGACCATCGAATCTGCTCTGCGCATCGTCGTCTCCTTGGGTGGTCGAGCCAAGGGCTCAGCGGCTCGCGCCGGGTTCGGCGACGACGGTGTTGAAGGTCACCCGATCGGCGCCTGCGGGGCCGTCGATGGCGAGCTTGATCTCCCACCAGCCGGTCATGCTGAACTTCATGCCCTCGATCAGGTAGCCGCCATCCGGCAGCTCGCGCGTCACCTGCGGCTTCGTGGGCAGGCCGTGGCCGTGCTGCGGCATGCCGCCGTCGACCTGGATGCGGGCATGCGCCACCGGCGTGCCTGCTGGCGAGGTGACCAACACCCGCCACGCATGCAACTGGTTGATGGCCGCCGGCCTGGCGGGCGGCTGCAGCGTGACGACGTACTTGTTGTCGACCGTCGGGCGTGCCAGCGCGAGGTCGAGATCCTTCGGCGGCGACATGCAGCCGGTGGTGGCGACCAGTGCGGCCAACGAGAGTGTGGTGGCGAGGAAGCGGTGCATGGGGTGCTCCTGAACGGGTATCGGGTGTTGAAGGGGTTCAACCCGCTGGCCTTGGCGACGACGGGGTGGGCGCACTTTCGGGCCCGGGTCGCTCGGGCGACAGCGCCGAGCGATCAGCGGTGCGCTGGCGTCCGGCAGCGGTCGAACTCATCGACCGGGTGGTTCAGGCGAAGCGGCCGGCCTGCGTCCGTCGGCGACCTCGCGGCGTCTTTCCCACGCATACGACAGCAGCGACCGACCCCGGGGGGTCACACACCGTCCGGTCGACACCATGGACCGCTGCACGATCGCCGGCGACGGTTCGTCGCAATGGCCTGGTCCCACGGTGCGGTGCCGACGACAGTGATGTCCATCGAGGACATCCGTCCTCAGTCCGGCGGGCACCGCCCAGCCGATTCGCCACGAAAGGACCGACCCATGAAGAACCTGCTGCAGATGCTCGCGAACCTGTTCAGCCAGCTGCAGGTCCGCAGCATCGAGGAACGTTACCTTGCGCAGGCGGTGGACGCCCAAGACCTGGAGGTCCGGCTTCTCGCGCTCGAGCGCGCGCGGCCCTGAGATTTGCGCAGCCAACGTCGCGCCGGCGGGTCACCTCGGCCTGCCAGCTACATCGGCCGGAACAGGTGGCCGAACGCGCGGCTCACCTTCAACGGCCGCTGCAAGCCGCGCACGGCCAGGCTGTAGTGCCCGTTCTCGTCGCGCGTCGCGCTCAGGATGGCGTTCGCATTGACCATCACGCTGCGGTGAACCTGGATGAAGTCGGTCGAGTCGATTCGGGCCATCAGCTCGCGCAGGCTCATGCGCACCAGCGCCTCACCGGAGGGCGTCACGACGTTCACGTACTTCTCGGTCGCCTCGAAGCAGACCACGTCGGCGACGGGGATCATGCGCACGGTGTTGCCTACGCCGGCACGGATGACCCTGATGCGCTCGCCCGGTTCGGTTGGCGGTGCCGCGATCGACTGCATCCGCCGCATCAGTGCGGCCCGGTCGCCAGCATCTGGCGACGCGGCGCGTCCGACCAGCCGCGCCTTCAGTCGCTCCACGGTCTGCTGCAGACGCTCGGCCGTGGCGGGCTTGAGCAGATAGTCGACCGCAGCGCGCTCGAACGCCGGCACTGCGAAGCTGTCGTAGGCCGTGATGAACACGAAGAGCGGCTCGGCCCGGTCGTCGGGCCAGTCGTCGGCCACGGCTTCGGCCACCTCCAGGCCGGTGCGGCCGGGCATCTTGATGTCCAGGAACATCACGTCCGGCGCATGCGCCAGCCCCAGCTCCGTTGCCCGCAGGCCGTCTTCCGCGATGCCGACGATGCGAAGCTCGGGCCACACCTGTTCCAGCAGGCGGGTCAAGGTGCGCGCAAGGACCGGTTCGTCCTCGGCGATGACGGCAGTGGGTGCATTAGCCAGGGTCATGGCGGTCTCTCTCGACAAGTCGATGACGAAGGTGATCGGCGAACGTGGTGTGCGTCGAGTCAGAGGGGGATGGACACGACGGCGCTCACACCGGTCGGTTGCCGCCGTTCCAGGCGGAGCCGCGCCGCCGGGCCGTAGACCGCCTGCAGCCGGTCGCGCACGTGCTGCAGGCCATAGCTGGTGCCGGCGGGGCGGGCGGGCGCTTCTTCTTCCTCGTCCGCGGGCAGCCCGAGGCCGCTGTCGTTGATGCGGATCTCGATGCCCGTGGGCGTTGCGCGGGCGACCACCTCGATGCTGCCTGAGCCGACCTTGGGCTCCAGCCCGTGCTTGATCGCGTTCTCCACCAGCGGCTGCAGCAGCATGGGCGGGACCTGGGTCGCCTCCAGGTCGGCCGGCAGCTCCAGCCGGAAGTACAGGCGCGGCCCCATGCGCAGCGCCATGATGTCCAGGTAGGCGCGCAGCTGCGCGAACTCGCGGCTCAGGGCGACCGACTCGGTCTGCGACGCGGCCAGCGCGCTGCGCAGGTACACGATCAGCTGGTCGATCATCGACTCGGCCCGATCGACGTCGTCGCGCACCAACGAGCGCAGATTGGCGAGGGTGTTGAACAGCATGTGCGGCTCGAGCTGCGCCCGCAGCAGACGCAGCTGAGACTCGACCGCCAGGCGCTGCGCTTCGGAGCGCGCGGCGGCTTCCTGGGCGAGCTGCTCGCGCGTCGCAAACGAGTGCAGGCCCAGACCACCGACCACCAGGGTGAAGAGGATCGGGATCAGGCTGACGCCCAGGTACCCGACCATGCGCAGCGGCTCGCCCAGCAGCAGGAAGGCGAACTGGTGCCCCACGAAGAAGCCGGTCGGAATGGCAATGACCCCGGTGAGAAGCCAGCGGGTCATCGATCTGAATCGCGCGAAGGCGCGCATGTGCCGCAGCAGCAGCACGCAGGCCACCATCGTCAGGCCCACGGACTCGTGGAACACCAGCAACCGGGCCCAGGCGTCGAGTCCGGGGGACAACACGTACAGCAGCGTCGCAGCGAGGGCCAAGAAGACGGCGGCGATGGCGATGGCGCGCAGCGCGCCTCGCAGCGTGTCGGGCCACAACTCGTCGGTGCGCGTCGAAGACAGATACATGGTGGGCAGGGGTGCTTCGAGAGTGTGGACCCCGCCGGCGCAACTCTACGGCCGGCGGGGGGCAACGCCAAGTCGCTAGAGGCTCGATCCCAGCGCCATCACGACCCCGACGCCCAGCCCGTAGGGAATGTGCGAGACCGTGCTGGCCAGCAGGGCGTTGGACCCGCGCGGCCCGCGGCGCCCGAACCAGCCCCAGCCGAAGGCCGGTAGCAGCAGCAGCCAGGGCAGCAGCGACGTGGCCGCACCGAAGATCACACCACCCCAGAGGTGATGGGTGGGCACGTTGAAGCCCGCGGCATGGACGAAGGCCGCGTACAGCAGTGCCACCCCGCCGCCGCCGACGAGAAAGTGAAACGCCCAGCCCGTCCGCACCTCGCCCGGCCGTGCCGGGGAGCAGGCGATATCGGCATGAGCCCATTGCCCGCGCAGCAGGCCCAGCGCCCAGCGGCCGACCAGGGCGACGCTGACGCCGCTCGTCAGGCCGGCCCGCGCGGCGAACGTCTCGGTGATATCCATCAGGACGGCGCCGACGATGCCGCCGACATAGGCCAGGACAAAGTTGTTCACGGACAGGTTCCTTTGTGTGGAAGCGGGGCGGGAACGACCCGCCAGGTCAGGGCGCCGACGGCAGCCGTGTGGCGGCCACCGGCGTCTTGCCGGATGCAACCCGGCTCAGGATTGGGCGCAGCTGGCGCCGGCGCCGCATTGGCATTGCGTGCCGCACTGGCATGGCGCGCCGCATTGGCACTGCGAGCCGCAGGCGCAGCCGGTCTGTGCGGCGGCTTGCTGGCAGCCACAGGTGCAGCCGGTACCGGGACAGGTGGTGCAGTTGCAGGGGACTTGCTGGGTAGCGTTCATGGTGGCGTTCCTTCGGGTTGCATCGACGACGGGATGTCTTCGATGGCTGCACTTTCGGCGGTGCGGCGGCGCAGGGACAGCCGCATGAGACGAACGGTCGGCACGCGTGCAGGAGCGGTCTCGCCGATCGACCGAGTGGTCAAGCCATCGGCGCGGGCCCGGCTGCCGGCGCGCGCACGCTGCGCCGGTCGCCCGCATCCACCGTTCGAGCGCGTGTTCGGACCCCTGCCGGACCGGTTTCGACGCTTGGGCGCACGCCGCTGTCGCCGCCCACCTGCGCCGCCGACAGTTCGCCGCAGCGAGCGCAGGTCGCGTTCGCGCAAACCAGGAGCACCGACGTGGACGAAGCGTACGAGCAGGAAGTGGAACAGGCCGAGCAGGCATCGCAGCGAGGCGACTTCGAGACCGCCTTCAGGCACCTTGAGAGGGCCCATGTGCTGGCCCAAAGGATGACGGGACGGCACACCTTCATCCACTGGCGGATGCTGGTGGCCGGCTTGCGCAGCGGCGACGTGCGCGAAGTCGTCGGCCAAGTGCCGCGGATCGTGGCGTCGATCCTTTTCTCGCGGCTGTGGGTGCCGCGCGGCAACAGTGGGCGGGCGCGTGTCAGCGCCTTCAAGCCGATGCCGGTGCCCCGCGACCTGCAGCACCTCGTGCGTTGATGCAAGGAGATCCAGCCATGGAATACATCGTCGGCATCAGCCTCGCGCTGTTCTTCTGCGCCGCCGCGGCGGGACTGGGCATGGACCGTGAGCGCGTGTTCTACCCGGCCGTGGCCATCGCCGTTGCCTCCTACTACCTGGCGTTCGCCGTCGTCGATGGCCGCAGCGAGGTCATGCTGTCCGAAGTGGCGATCGCGGCCGTCTTCATCGTCGCGGCCGTGGCAGGCTTTCAACGCAGCCCGTGGTTCGCCGTCGTCGCACTGGGTGGGCACGGCGTGATGGATGCCTTCCACCACCACCTCGTGCACAACATCGGCGTGCCGCAGGTCTGGCCGGGGTTCTGCATGTCCTTCGACGTGACCGCGGCGGTGATCGTGGCATGGGTCATGCTGGCTCGCGCCCGAGGCCAGGGAAAGCAGCGGGGCTTCGGTCTCGGCTGAGCGCCCTTGCAGTGCGATCAAGGGCACAGTTCCACCCCACCGCTGCGGGCATGGTCGTGCCCGCGGCACGGAGAAACGTCATGAAGGCCATCGTCCATTCGCACTACGGCAACCCCGAAGTGCTCCAGGTCACGACGCTCGAGCGTCCCGTGCCGAAGAAGAACGAAGTGCTGATTCGTGTGAAGGCCGCCGGCCTCGACTACGGCCAGTGGCACCTCATGGCCGGCAAGCCGTACGCGATGCGGCTCGCGACGGGCCTGACGAAGCCGAAGCAGCGCGTGCTCGGCATGGACGTGAGCGGCGTGGTGGAGGCCGTCGGCGCCGAGGTGACGCGCTTGCAGGTCGGTGACGCGGTGTTCGGCGCGGCGTCGCGAACGTTTGCGGAGTTCACCTGCGCGCGTGAAGACCAGCTCTGCATCAAGCCCGAGCGCCTGAGCTTCGAGCAAGCGGCGGCGTCGGCCATTTCCGGCGTGACGGCGTTCATCGGTCTGCGCGACGTGGCGAAGGTGGAGCGGGGCCAGTCGGTCTGCGTGATCGGCGCGGGCGGCGGCGTCGGCTCGTGGGCCGTGCAACTCGCACGGCACTTCGGCGCTCACGTCACCGCGGTGTGCAGCACCTCGAAGGTCGAGTTCGTACGCTCGCTCGGCGCCACCTCGGTCATCGACTACACGAAGGCGCCGCTGCCCACCGATGGCAGCTTCGATGTGATCCTGGATCTGGCGGGCAACCGGCCATTGAGCGTGCTGCGCAAGGCGCTCGCGCCGCGCGGTACGTTGGTGCTCGGCGGCGGCGAAGGCGGTGACCGCTACTTCGGCGGCATGGGGAGGACGCTGCGCGCGGCACTATGGTCGATGTTCCTGAGGCAGCGGCTGGCGATGCTGGTGGGCTTCGTGAAGCCGGAACCGCTGCAGGCGCTCGCCGACATCCTCGGGCAGCCGGGCGTGACGCCCGCGGTCGACCGCAGCTTCCCGCTCGAGGAGGCAGCGGACGGAATGCGCGCGCTGGTGTCGAGTCAGGTGCGCGGCAAGCTCGTCCTGCGCATCGCTGCGTGAGGGTTGCCGTGACTTTCCTCGGCGGATGAATCCGCGAATGATGCGCGCGAGGCCGACGGCGATGGCGCCGGTGGCGACGACGTACAGGCCGCCGTTCGACACCGCGGAGCCTGCTTCGGGTGCCTGTGTGCGGGACCCACCGGCCGCTTTGGGGCGACGAGATCAGAGACAGCGAATGGCACTGGGGATCGATTTCGCACGCCCGTGCATCCGTCGAACGATCGCGATCCGAGTACAGCGCACCTTCGCGCGCGTTCGGCCAGCGTTCCCTTGCTGGCCGAAGCTGACGCTTGGCGGGTCTGGCGCAAGCGGCCGACCTCAGCCCGTCGCCGACCTGCGGCCGGCGAGCGCGATGGTCCGGAGCTGGCCAGGAACGTCAACGGCGAACGTCAGCGCTTCTGGCATTCAAGAACTGCCGCACGCCCTTGCGGGCCAGCGATGCCGGCGTGAAGTAGCCGGCCAGCAGGAAGAACATGCCCATGAAGAACGCCTGATTGACGGCGCAGAAGACCGTCAGCAGAAGGCTCGTCGGCGTACCACCGTCACGCACCTCGCGATAGAACCAACCCCCGCTGCCCCCGTAGGTGATCGCCGTGTGGTGCAGGATCACCAGCGCGGTCAGCACGACGCGCAGGCGGTCGATGAAGAAGGTGCGCCCGGTGGTCATCATGCAGTCATCCGCGCCGCCCCGGTGAGTCGTGTCGGCATGGCTGCATCACGGCCCGGACTTGGAGAAGGCCGGGTGGTACTTCACCTCGCCGTTCGGCACCACGCCTTCCAGCGCCAATGCCATGAAGTGGCTGGCTGGCGGGCCCGGGTAGACCAGTCCGGCGTGCGGCGCAAAGCCGAAACGAGCGTAGTAGGCCGGGTCGCCCAACACCACGCATCCGGCCACTCTGCGTTCGCGCAGGCGGCGCAGGCCGGAACGGACCAGGGAGGACCCGATGCCCGATCGCTGGTGCGCTGGCATCACGGATACCGGGCCCAGGCCGCACCATGCCGGATCCTGCGCGCCGATAGTCACCGGCGAGAAGACCACGTGCCCCACCACGCCGCCCTCCAGCGTGGCCACCAGCGACAGGGGCAGCGCCCCGGCCTCGCGCAAGCCACGAACGATCAGGTGCTCGGTCTGCCGGCTGAAGGGGTGGTCACGGAATGCCGCACGGGTGAGCTCGTCGATGGGCTCGATGTCGTCCGGCGCCTCTTCGCGAACGACGAAGTGCAACACCTCGGCAGCCGAAACAGCGCCGGCCTTCATGCCGAGCCCTCCCGTTCGATCACCAGGATGCGCGCCTCGCCTTGCGGATGCGCGACGTGCTCGCAGCCGACGCCGGCGAAGAACACGTCGCCGGCATGGAGCAGCGTGCGGTGCTCATGCCCGTCCTGCCGGTAGCGCATCTCCACCTGGCCGTCGAGCACGGCGAAGACCTCCTCGCCGTCGTTGACGTGCCATCGGTAGGGCTGGTCGGTCCAATGCAGTCGCGTCGTGATGCCGTTCATCGTTGCAATGTCCAATGCACCCCAGGCGCGATCGGCCCGGAACTCCTTGCTGCGAACGATCTTCATCGGGTCAATCCTTCAGCTTCCATGGCGGATTCTTGCGGGCCTCGCCGGCCCAGAACAGACACAGGACATGGCCGTCGGGATCGTTCAGCCGCGCCTCGCGCCACAGCCAGCGCTCGTCGCGAGGCAACTGCGTGAACTCGAAGCCGGCGGCCAGCAGCCGCTGGACATCGGCATCCATCGTCGGCGTCTCGAAGTACAGCACCACCTGCGTGTCGGGAACGGTCCCCGCCACGCGGTGCAGCGAGAAGGTCGATTCACCGGCCGGGCACTCGAAGCGCGCGTAGTCGGGCGAACCGACGATCTGCTTGAAGCCCATGCGGCGATAGAAGGCCACCGAGCGCTCGATGTCGGTGGCGGGCAGGGTTACCTGGTTCAGGTTCATGGCGGGTCACAGGAGGTGGGTAAGAAGCGAACGGTCAGTACGGACGACCGTCCTTGTGCGTGAAGACCCAGCGGCCGTCGACCAGCGCGGCGAGAAGGTCGTCGTCGGGGTAGCTCACGCTGTCGCTAGCGCTGCGGTCGCCGATTTCGAGGTAGACGACCGTCTCGTCGGTCGGGTTCAGCAACTGGTGGGCGTCCCCGGTGCCGGCCCTGAAGCCGGCGCACATGCCAGGCGCCAGCGGCGTGTCGCCGGCATCGGTGCGCAGTACGGGGCGGCCCTGCAGCACGTAGATGAACTCGTCCTGGCGGGTGTGGGCATGGCGCAGCGCCGACACCGTCCCGGGCGCCATCTCGGTGAGATTGACGCCGAAGTTGTTCAGCCCGAACACAGCGCCCAGCGCGCGCTTGGTGCGGCCCGCCATGCGCGAGGCGAAGGGCTCGGGGTAGTTGGACGGCGTGCTGCGCGGTGCGACGTCGGCGGCCGGGACGGCCACCGGGTGCCTGGAATCGGTCATGGCTTGCTGCTCCTCGTATGCAGGTTGAGCGATGCGATCATCTTGCCTCGACGCCACCACCACACCCGATCCGCACGATGAGCTCCCGCGCCCATGTTCCGCAGGTCTCGGCCCGCATCGGGGCGCTGATCGTCCAGGTGGCGGCGGCGCGTGGCGTCGACGTGCAGCGGCTGATGGCCGGGTCGGGCTTCGACCCCGGCTGGCTCGCCGACGCCGAGGCGCGCATGCCTCTGGCCGTGGAAGAGCGGCTGTGGGACCGGGCCGCCGAGCTGACGGCCGACCCGCTGTTCGGTCTGCACGCCGCCTCCGCGATCGGCCCTGGCGCCTTCGACGTGCTGGACTACGCGGTGCGCACCGCCCCCGACCTGCGCACGGCGCTGCAGCGGCTGGCGCGCTACAACCGCCTGGTGCACGACCTCGCGAGCTTCGCGGTGTTGCCGGCTGGCGCGGCCGTGCGCATCGAGCACCGCTTCGACGGCGCCGGCGTGCGGCCGTGCCGGCAGGCCGCGGAGTTCACGCTGGCATCGCTGGTGGTGGTGGCCTCGCAGATCGGTGGCCAGCCGGTGCAGGCGCTGGCAGTCGAGTTCGCACATGCCGCCCCGGGCCCCGCCGAGGACTACGGCCGAGTCTTCGGCGTCACGCCCCGGTTCGACGCGCCTGTGTCGTGCCTGGTGCTGGCGGGCGAGATGCTGGACCGCCCGGTGCCGGCGGCCGACCCGGGCCTGTCGCGCATCGTCACCGCTCACGCCGAGCAGCTGCTCGCAGCCCTCGCGCCGGCGCCCGACACGCTCGCCGCGCAGGTGCGGCGCCAGCTCGCCGAGGGGATGGCCAACGGGCCGATGACGCTCGCGCAGGTGGCCCGGCGCCTGCACCTGAGCGAGCGCAGCCTGCAGCGCCGGCTGGAGGCCGAAGGCACGCGATTCGCCCAGCTGGTGGACGAGGCGCGTCGCGAGCTGGCGCTGCGCTACATCGCCGACGAGCGGCTGGCGCTGGGCGAGGTGGCCTACCTGCTGGGCTTCGCGGAGCCCAGCCCGTTCCACCGCGCCTTCAAGCGCTGGACCGGCACGACGCCATTGGCCGCGCGGCGCGCGCGGCACTGAAGCACGCACAGGCGATCGCATCCGATGCGCCCCGGGCTCAGGGCGCGCCCAGGCGCGACAGGAAGGCCAGCAGCGGCGGTGCCACGCGTTCGGGCATCTCCAGGTGCGGATAGTGGCCGGCACCCTCGACGATCAATGGGTCGGTGCCGAGCGCCCGACCCAGCCAGCGCGCCTCGGCAGAGGCGTCCGGGAAGTCGGGGTTGCGCGTGCCCATCACCACCAGGGCTGGCACGCGGCTGCCTGCGACGATGGCCTCGGTGTCGGCCTTGGTCAGGCCGACCATCGTGCGCAGCGCGTCCATGCGGCCGGGTTCGCGCAGGTTGGCCGCCAGCGCGGCCTTGGCCTCGGCATGGTCGGCCGGCTTCCGCGCGGGGAACAGGCTGTTCCAGTACGCCGTCCAGAACGCCACGCGCCAGGGGCCGCCGAAGCCCACCGACACGGCCGTCCTGGCGAACCACGAAGGTTCGCCGTCGCGCACGATCGGACCCAGCAGCACGACGCCGCGCACTTGCGCCGGTGCGTCGTGTGCCGACCACAGTGCCGAACCCGCAGCGAAGGAGTTGCCCAGGACGACCGCCGGCCCGGCGCCCAGGTGTTCGATCAGCGCCACGGCGTCGCGGCCCACGGCGTGAGCCGAGTAGTCGCTCCAGCGCGCCGAGGTCTCGCCGTGGCCGCGCACGTCCATCGTCACGACGCGATAGCCGGCTTGCTGCAACAGAGGTCGCAGCGCGCGGTACTCCGAGCGCAGGTCACCCATGCCCGGGATGGCCAGCACCAGCGGTCCGCTGCCGCCGGTGTCGTCGTAGGCGATCCGGCCTTCGCTGACGGTCAGGAAGCGCGTCGTCGAAGGCGGCGCAAGCGCCTCGACCGCCAGCGCCGCGACCTGCGTGCTGGCAACAATCGAGACGCCGATCAGGAGGTGGGGCAGTGCGTTCATCGTTCAGACCTGCGAAAGTTGTGATTCCGTGAGGACACTGTGCCGCACAGGCCGGCCAACTGCGATGACCGCGGACGCCGTTACCTTGACCGAAGGCGCCAGTTTCGGCCAGCCTTGCGGCGCGGGCGCCGGCCCAGGCGTCGAATCCAAGAGCAGTGACGACCAGCGTCGCGCCGGACAACTCGGAAGCACCCCGGGGCATGACCTTGCAGCGTTCACCGGCCGCGGCGAGACTGAGGCCGCGTTCAGTCGAGGACTGCGGCTGTCTCCTATTGCCGACTTCGGCTCGCCATGCTGACCAGCGCGAGAGCTGCCTATCGTGACTGACTCTTGATGGCCGGGACTGCCAGTCAGCGTGCGACTGCTGACGGGCATCACCAATTTTGATGACGACTTGCCGGCGTCGAGTTCGGCCGGTGGGCGGACAGCGGGCGACCTGGAGGTGTCGGGCCGCCGAGCAAGAGGAGGGCCGGGGTGCCGTCACTTGCGGCGCCTGCCCCCAAGCAGGCCAAAGTCCTACACCTTCACGCGCACTGCATCAGCTGGTCCCGCTTGTCTCTCCGGGCCGGGCGTCGAGCAGCGCCTGCGCCTCGCGGCGCAGCGCGGCGGGTAGCTCGACCCAGGGGTCGACGAGGCCCGCCCTGTCGAGCGCCTCGCGGGCGTGCACCAGCGCCAGGTCCAGCCGGCCTTCGCGCTGCGC
>JACZKT010000636.1 GCA_014859905.1 Rubrivivax sp. | reverse complement strand
GTGCAGCGCGCCTGGCGGCCGGCGGGAACGTCGCGGCAGATCGTCGCGGTGGTCGCCGACGGTGACCGCTCGGCGCTGCTGCCGCGCATCCAGGCCCCCACGCGCGTGATCCACGGCCAGGCCGACCCGCTGATCCCTGTGCAAGCCGGGCACGACCTGGTGGCCAAGATCCGCGGCGCCGTGGCCGACATCGTGCCGGGCATGGGGCACGACCTGCCGCTGCAGCTGTTGCCGCACTTTGCCGACGGCATTGCAGACAACGCGGCGCGCGCGTGAGCCTGGGCGACGGCCTCTAGAATTCCACGGTGACCCCGCACCGGAGACCGGCTTGAAGTTCCAGATGGCGAAGAATTCGCTGTTCGCGACCCTGCTGCGCTCGCCGTGGTGGGTCAGTGGCGTCATCGCGCTGGTGCTGGGCTTGCTGGGAGTCGCCCTGCTGCCCGAACGATTCCGCATCGCCGGCGCCTTGTCGGGCCTGCCCTTCGCAGTGATCGCGGTCGTCGCGGCGCGCCGTCAGTGGCATCTGCCCAGTGCGGCGCGCATCGCCGAAACGCAGCAGGCGCTGGCCACGATGACCTGGCCGGCGTTCGCGGCGCTGCTCGAGCAGGCCTTCCGGCGCGACGGTTACACGGTGCAGCGCGGCAAGACGGCTGGCGTCGACTTCGAGCTCGAGCGCCAGGGCCGCCGCATGCTGGTCAGCGCGCGACGCTGGAAATCGGCCCGCACCGGCCTGGAAGCCCTGCGCGCCCTGCAGGCGGTGCGCGAAGCAGCCGATGCGCCGGATGCGCTGTACGTCGGCCTGGGCGAGATCAGCGCCAATGCGCAGCCCTTTGCTGCCGAGCACCGCATCGCGATCTGGCAGGCCGCCGAGCTGGCCCAGGCGCTGCGCGGCTTGCCGTTGGGCCACGCGACGGCCTGAGGCGGTGCCCGCGCCAGTTTCCACGTCCGCACGGCGCAGAATCAGACGAACGTGAATCGAAGAATGCGCTCATGACCATTGCCAGAATGGATGCGTTCGATCTGCGCCTGAGCATCGATCCCGCGACGCTGGGCTTCACCGACACCTCCGAACTGCTGCAGCAGGTGCTGCCGTGGATCGGGCAAGAGCGTGCCGATCGGGCCGCCCGCTTCGGGTTGCAGATGGCGCAGCCGAATTACAACCTGTTCGTGCTCGGTGAGGTCGGCAGCGGCCGCAGCTCGCTGATGAGCCAGGCGATGAGCCGGCAGGCCGCCGCGCGGCCGGTCCCGCCCGACCTGTGCTATCTGCACAACTTCGAGACGCCTGAGCACCCCCGCGCGCTGCGCCTGCCGGCGGGCGAGGGGCGCCTGCTGCGCCAGTGGATGGCGGAATTTGCCAAGACGCTGCAGACCGAGATCCCGAAGCGACTGCTGGCGCCGGACCTGAGGGCGGAATGCGAACGCATCGAAGCCCGCAACAAGACCGAGGAAGACAGCGCCTTTGCCGAGCTGAGCGCCTTTGCCGAGGCGCGCAACTTCGGGCTCTTGCGGGAGCAGGGGCGCATGGTGTTCACCCAGCGCGACAACCAGGGCGAGCCCCTGACCGCCGGCAAGGCCATGACGCTGACGCGCGAGCAACGCGCCGGGATCGACGCCGCCGAGGGCGAGCTGCGAACCGAGATCAGCCGCTTCCTGGAACAGGCGCGTGCCCGCGAACTCGTGATGAAGGAGGCGCTGACGGCGCTGAAACGCCAGGGCATCAAGCCCTTGCTCGACCATGAACTGCAGACCATCCGCAGCCGTCTGCGCAAGCCGACCGAGGAATCGGTCAAGCTCGATCTATACCTCGAACAGGTGCAGCACGACGTGCTGGAGAACCTGGAGCTGTTCCAGCCCGGCGACGAGCAGGAAGAGGTGCGCGTGGCCGCGCTGCTCGAGGTGTTCTCGCGTCTGCGCGTGAACGTGGCGGTGGACAACCACGGCCTCGCCGGTGCTCCGGTGATCGTGGATGACAACCCGCTGTTCCGTTCGCTCTTCGGCAGCATCGAATACGAGTCGGAAGACGGCGTGCTGGTGACCGACTTCTCGCGCATCCGCGCCGGCAGCCTGCTCAAGGCCCATGGCGGCTTCCTGATGCTGCATCTGCGCGACCTGCTCGCCGACGAGCAGGTGGCGGAGAAGCTGCGCCGCTTCCTGCGCAGTGGCCGGCTGCAGATCGAGGAGCCGGGCATGGTCTATGCGCCCATCAGCGCGGTGTCGCTGCAGCCCGAGCCGGTGGACATCGAGGTCAAGATCGTCCTCATCGCCTCGGTCGAGGAATACTATCTCGTGCAGGAAGCCGACCCCGAATTTGCACGTCGCTTTGGCTGCAAGGTCGACTTTGCCGAGAGTTTCACGGCCACCGCCGACACGCGCCGGGCGACGGCGATCTTCGTCGCCCACACCTGCCACAAGATGGGCCTGCCGCACTTTTCTGCGCCGGCGGTGGCGACCCTGATCGAGGAGTCGCACCGCGAAGCCGAGGACCAGATGCGTCAGAGCGCCATCTTTGCGCGCTGCGAGGCGCTGGTGATGGAAAGCGCCGGCGTCGCGCGCTCCCGTGGCGCGGCCCTCGTCGACACCGGTGACGTGCGCGCTGCCATCGAGGCGCGCATCCACCGCCACGACTACCCCGAGCAGCGCTTGCAGGAGTCGATCACCGCCGGCGAGCGCTTGCTGCAAGTCAGTGGCGAGCAGATCGGGCAGGTGAATGGCCTGACGATCGTCGACCTGGGCGACTACCAGTTCGGCTTCCCGGTCCGCGTGACCGCGTCGACCCACGCCGGCGAGGAGGGGCTGCTCAACATCGAGCGCGAGGTCGAACTGTCCGGCCCCATCCACGACAAGGGCGTGCTGATCCTGCAGAGCTACCTGTCGGCGCTGTTCGCGCACCTCGCACCGCTGGCGCTCAACGCTGCCGTGGTGTTCGAGCAGGAGTACAGCGGCGTCGAGGGCGACTCGGCCTCTTGCGCCGAGTTCTACGCCTTGCTCTCCGCGCTGTCCGGCCTGCCGCTGCGGCAGGGCATTGCGGTGACGGGTGCCCTCAACCAGCACGGCGAGATGCTGCCGGTGGGCGCCGTCAACGAGAAGATCGAGGGCTATTTCCGCAGTTGCGAGTTGCTGGGTCTGGATGGCGAGCAGGGCGTGCTGATGCCGCAGCGCAATCGCCGGCATCTGATGCTCGCCCCGCGCCTGGTGGACGCCGTCGCCGCGGGCCGCTTCCACATCTACACCGCCGACCATGCCGGCGACGGCATGGAGTTGCTGACCCGGCAGAGCTTCGGCACCCTCGGGCCGCGCGGCTACCCGCCGCAGACGGTGCTGGGGCGGGCGCAGAAGACGCTGCAGGACTATCGCAGGGCCTGCGAGAGCACGGGCAGCCGCAGGCCGGCACACCAGCCGCGTCCGCTCACCCCGCGTCGTGGTGAACCGCGTCGGCGTTGAGCCGACGTCGGATGCCAGTTGGCAGGCTGAATCGCGGACACCCCTGGGGGCGGGTGCTGTTCTCACCGCTTCGGCAGCCAGCTCCGCCGGCATGCTTTGCGCCGGCGGCACGCGCCTTGGCCGGCCGAGAGTAGGCTTGCGTGATGCAGGAGCCCGGATTCGCGACGGCGTCGAACCATGTGTCCCTGGAGCCGCCGGCAGAAGTCGAGGTCGTGATCGAGGTGCCGCGCGGCAGCTTTCTGAAGCGCGGCTCGACCGGCAGCATCGATTTCGTCTCGCCCGTGCCCTGCCCGTTCAACTACGGCTCTGTGCCGACGCTGCTGGGTCTCGAAGGCGACTTGCTCGACGCGCTGGTGCTGGGGCCGCGTTTGCCCCTCGGCACGCGCACGCGCGTCAAGGCGTGGGGTGCGGTCACGCTGACCGACCGCGGCATGTCGGACGACAAGCTGATCTGCTGCGACCATCGGCCGAGCGCGGCGCAGATTCGTGCGGTGCTGCGCTTCTTTCACCTCTATGCCAGGTGCAAGGGGCTGCTGAACCGATGGCGCCGACGGCCTGGCCGCAACGCCTGCGAAGGCTGGTGTCGTGCATCGTGCGCACTGGCACGCGCAAGGCCGTTGACCGATGCCGTCACACGCCCGCCGATACCGTTCTGAGGCCTGAGCGGACATTTGCCCGTGGCACGCTGATGCAGGCTGGCAAAGCCCCGCCGTGGAGGCGCTTGCCGCGGCGGGGCGCTCAGATCCCTTCGATGGCCAGCGCACTGCCGAAAGACGCGCCCTGGCGGATGGTGATCAGCGTCCTGTACTGCGGCGAGGTATAGAAGGCTTTCAGGTGCGCCATGTCCGCAAACTCCAGGATCACCTGGCGCCCGGGCACGCGGTCGCCTTCCAGCACCTCGACGGCACCGCCGCGCACCAGGTAGCGCCCGCCGTGCGCCGCAATCAGCGCCGGCACCTGCTGGCGGTAGGTCTCGTAGGCGGACGGGTCGGTGACTTCGATGTCGGCACAGAGGTAGGCGGCCATGGCGGGACTCCTGGCGGGGTTGCTTGCCGGCGGGCGATTCAGGAGACGAGTTCGACTTCACCTTCGATCTCGACCGGGATGTCGAACGGCAGTTCGGCCATGCCCACCGCGCTGCGGCTGTGCGCACCGATCTCGGGGCCGAACAGCTCGAGGATCAGGTCCGAGCAGCCGTTGATGACGCCGGGCTGACGGTTGAAGCCGGGCGCCGAGTTGACCATGCCGAAGACGCGGGTCCAGGCCGCGATGCGATCCAGGTCGCCCAGCGCGCGCTGCAGGCTGCCCAGGATGGACAATGCCGTCAGCCGCGCCGCAGCGTAGCCCTGCTCGGGCGACAGTTCGCGCCCGACCTTGCCCAGCATCGCCACGATCGAGCCGTCGGCGTTCTGCGGCCCGTGGCCCGAGATCAGCGCGCGCCGGCCGACGATGCGCACGAACTGGAACGGGAAGACCAGGCCGCCGGGCGGCTGCAGCGGCGGCGGCAACCGCAGGCCAGCGGTCTGCAATCTGGCTTCGATCTTCGACATGTCTGGCTCCTGTGCACAGGCGCGTTCGCGCCTGGAAGTGCAGCGCGCGGCACATTCCGCGCCCGCTTCGATTGCGGCCCCGGGGCACGCGGTCGAGGACCTCTACAAACCCAGGTAGGCCTCGCGCACGCGCGGATCGTCCAGCAGCTCCTGGCCCGGGCCTTCCAGCACCGTGCGCCCGTTTTCCAGCACATAGGCCCGGTGTGCCAGGCGCAACGATGCCGCCACGTTCTGCTCGACCAGCATCACGGTGATGCCGTCTTCGCGGTTCAGCTGGTGGATGACGCGCAGCACTTCGGCCACCACGGTCGGTGCCAGGCCGAGCGAGGGTTCGTCGAACATGATCAACCGCGGCGCGCCCATCAGGCAGCGGCCGATCGCCAGCATCTGTTGCTCGCCGCCCGACAGCGTGCCGGCCACCTGCGCGTGCCGTTCATCCAGGCGCGGAAACATCTGCAGCACCCGGGCCAGCATGGCTTTCGCGCCGGCACGGGCGCGCGGCAGCATGGCGCCCACCTGCAGGTTTTCCAGCACCGACAGGCTCGGAAAGATCTGCCGCCCTTCGGCCACCTGGCCGATGCCCAGGTTGCACACCACGTGGCTGGGCTGGCCGGCGATTTCCCGGCCGCCGAAGCGAATGCTGCCGCGGCGCGGCGCCAGCACCCCGCCCAGTGTGCGGATCAGCGAGGTCTTGCCGGCGCCGTTGGCGCCGACGATGGCCACGATCTCGCCCTGCTCGACATGCAGTGAGACCTTGTCCAGCGCCAGTGCGTCGCCGTAGGACACCGAGAGATCGAGCACTTCGAGCAGCATGCGGTCCCCGGTTCACAGCGGCACGTCGCTGCCGAGATAGCTCTCCAGCACGCGCGGGTTGCGCGTCACCTCGGCCGGCGTGCCTTCGGCGATGATTTCGCCGTGGTGCAGCACGTACACGCGCTGCGCCAGTTGCATCACCGCGCGCATGACATGCTCGATCAGCAGGATGGTCACGCCGCGTTCGCGGTTCAGGCGCGTGAAGGCGGCGACCATCTCGTCGGTCTCGTTCGGCCGCAGGCCGGCCATGACCTCATCGAGCAGCAACAGGCGTGGCTGGGTGGCCAAGGCGCGCGCCACCTCCAGGCGCTTGCGGTCGGGCAGGGTCAGGC
>JACZKT010000635.1 GCA_014859905.1 Rubrivivax sp. | reverse complement strand
GGCCGGCAGCGCTTCGTACTGTGCCGCCAAGGCCGGCCTCGACCACCTGGCGCGCGCGGTGGCGCAGGAGCAGGCCGCGCTGCCGCACGGCGCACGCATCGTCGCGCTGGCACCGGGCGTGATCGACACCGACATGCAGGTGCAGCTGCGCAGCGCCGACCCCGCCTTGTTCCCGGAGCGCGAGCGTTTCGTCGACCTGCAGTCCGCGGGCCAGCTGGACTCCCCGGCGCAGGCCGCGGCCAAGGTGTTGCGCTACCTGGACCGCGGCGACTTCGGCACCCACCCCGTGGCCGACGTGCGCGACGCGTGAGGCCGGGTCCCTAGACCCCCAGGCTGACGCCGATGCCCCGAGCCGCCTGCAGCAAGGGGTGGTCGGGCGGCACCGGCCGGCTGCGGCCGGCGACGTCGGCCAGCGCGACACTCGTGACGTCCTCGCCCTGCAGCGCCACCATGCGACCGAAGCGCCCGGCCTTGACGAGCTGGGCGGCCTCGAAACCGAAGCGCGTCGCCAGCACGCGGTCGTAGGCGGTGGGCGAGCCGCCGCGCTGCGTGTGCCCCAGCAGCGTGGTGCGCACTTCGCTCTTCACCAGCGGCTGCAGGCGGTACTGCAGCGCCTGGCCGACGCCGCCCAGGCGCAGCGGGTCGGGGCTGTTCGGCAGCATGGCGCGCACGGTGAGGCCCTCGTCCTGCGCGTGTGCGCCTTCCGCGATGCAGATCAGCGTGCAACCGCCGACACCGCCGCGCGCCTCGCGCGCGCGGCACAGTTCGGCCACGCGTTCGACGTCGAAGGGGCTCTCGGGGATCAGGATGGCGTCGGCGCCGCCCGCCATGCCACCTTCGAGCGCGATCCAGCCGGCGTAGCGGCCCATCGTTTCGGCGATCATCACCCGGCCATGGCTGCGCGCGGTCGTCGACAGCCGGTCCAGCGCCTCGGCCACCACCGCCACCGCGCTGTCGAAGCCGAAGGTGCGGTCGGTGTACGGCAGGTCGTTGTCGATGGTCTTGGGCACGCCGACGACGGGCAGGCCGAGTTGCTGGAAGCGGTTGGCGATGGTCATCGTGCCGTCGCCGCCGATGACCACCAGGCCGTCGAGCCCGAGCCCGCGCGCATAGGCCAGCGCCTGCGCCGAGTGATCGGCGCCGCCGGCTTCGCGGTCATGGAACGGGTCGCACAGGTTGTGCGTGCCCAGGATGGTGCCGCCCACGGCCAGGATGCCGGCCACGTCGTCGGCGGCGAGCGGCCGCGAGCGGCCGGCGAGCAGGCCGTGGAAGCCGCGTTCGATGCCGGTGACGCGCGAGGCACCGTCGCGCAGCAGCGCCAGCGTCACGGCGCGGATGACGGCGTTCAGGCCCGGGCAGTCGCCGCCGCCGGTGAGGATGCCGATGTGCATGCGATCTCCTCCTTGTTCAGCCCGCCACCCAGGCCGCGACATCGGACTTGAGCTGCATCAGGTCGGCCTGCCGTGTGTACATCATGTGGCCGGCATCGTAGTAGCGGTGCGTCACGCGCGCCAGCACCTCGACCGGCGCGTTCAGCTGCGCCAGCGACCAGTCGCTGGCGCTATAGGGCGTGCCCAGGTCGTAGCGCCCGCTGGCGGCCAGCACCTTGAGGTGCGGGTTGCGGCGCAGCGCGCGCGCCAGGTCGGAGCTGGTCGAGGTGAAGCCCATGCGGCTGCTGTCGCCGCGGTTCCAGTTCCAGCCCTTGTTGACGTCGCGCGCCAGCACCTCGTAGCGCTGCTCGAAGACCAGTCCGAGCTGGGTGCCGAAATAGGCCATCGCGGCCATCGTGTACGGCGACGCGACGGCCTCGATGCCGGGGTCGAACTCCCAGTCGTGCGTGCCGCTGGCGGCCTTGGGGCCGGTGGCGCGTGCCTCCAGCCGGCCGACGATGCGACCGCGCGAGCGCAGCGCCTCGGAGAAGAAGGTCTGGTCGCTGATGCGCAGGTTCTTTTCTTCCACCAGTTCGCGCGGCAGACCGGTGAGTTCGCTCAGCCGGCGCGCGACGCGGCTGCGCTGCTGGTCGCCCAGGCGTGCGCCGGCTTGCAGCGCGGCGACATAGTCTTCCTGCACGTAGGCCTCGGCCGCGGCGCGCGCCGCTGCAGGCGACGCCGCCAGCGGCCCCTGCAGCAGGCCGTGGTACTGCGCCACGTTGGCGAACGCCGGCAGGAACAGCGCGTACGGCAGGTCGTTGGCCGGCGCGAAGACGATGCTCTGCAGGTCCATCGCGCACGACACCAGGATCAGCCCCGACAGCGCCACGCCCAGGTCCAGCAGCTTGTCGGCCAGGCCCGCGCCGCGTGTCGTGCCGTAGCTTTCGCCGGCCAGGTAGATGGGCGAGCCCCAGCGCCTGTGCCGTGTCAGCCACAGGCGAACGACCTCGGCCAGCGCATCGATGTCGCCGTCGACCGAAAGCATCTTCTTGCGCGCCGCCTCGCTGGCCGTCACCGACCAGCCGGTGTGCGGCGGGTCGATGAAGACGAGGTCGAAGTGTTCGAACCAGCTGTGCGGGTTGTCGGCCACCGCATACGGCGGCAGCGGCATGCTGCCGTCGTCGGCGACGACCACGCGCTTCGGGCCCAGGGCACCCAGGTGCAGCCAGATCGACGCCGAACCGGGGCCGCCGTTGAAGGCGAAGCAGACCGGCCGCGTGGCCGCGTCGGCGCCTTTCAGCTGGTAGGCGGTGGCCAGGACCGCGGCGTCGGGCTCGCCGCGCGCACCCTCCATGCCCGCTGCGGCCACCGGCACGAAGGCCGCGTTCACCGTGTAGTCGAACACGCGGCCGCCGAGGGTGATCGAGCCGCTGCTTTCGGCGGCTGCTCGCGCCAGCAGCTTTTCGACATGCTCCTTCTGGCGCTTTTCGGCGTCGGCGTCTTTGGCGGGTGTGGCGGCGGCGGCTTCGGCCATGGCGTCTCCGGTGGGGGCGTTGCAGGAGGCGCGACCATAACGCAGCGGCACGCAAGGCCGCCGCGGCTGCCGATAATCCACCGCATGACACACACCACCCGCCGCCTGCTGAGACTGTTCGTCACCGGCTTGCTGGCGGCGCTGCCGCTGGCCGCCACGGTGGCCGTCTTCTGGTGGGCCGCCAGCCTGGCGGTGAGCTGGCTCGGGCCCGGCAGTGCCGTCGGTTCGGTGATGGTCAGCATCGGCCTGGGCGTCACCGGCTCGGAGGTCGTCGGCTACCTCTTCAGCGTCGCGCTGATCGCGGGCCTGATCATGCTGCTGGGCGCCTTCGTGCAGGCCGGTCTGGAGCGCAGTGCCGCGCGCTTGCTCGACGCGATCCTGCGCCGCATCCCGGTGGTGCGCACGGTGTACGACCTGGCACACCGCATGGTCGGGCTGTTCAAGCCCGGCCAGGCCGAGGGCCTGCGCAGCATGAGCCCGGTGTGGTG
>JACZKT010000634.1 GCA_014859905.1 Rubrivivax sp. | reverse complement strand
CCTGTGGGGCATGCCCGACCAGCGCGGCTTCGGCGTCTTCTGGGTCGACCACGAGGCGCTGGCCGCCGCCTACGACATGCAGGGCGCCTTCAACCGCGTCGCCGTCAAACTGGCGCCCGGCGCCGACGAGCGCGCCGTGATCGCCGCGCTGCAACGCCACCTGGCACCCTACGGCGGGCGCGAGGCGCACGGCCGCGCCGACCAGACCTCGCACGCCATGCTCGACAACGAGATCAAGGAGCAAAAGGTGATGGGCACCGTGCTGCCGTCGATCTTCCTCGGCGTGGCGGCCTTCCTGCTCAACGTCGTGATCTCGCGCCTGGTGGCCACGCAGCGCGAGCAGATCGCGGCGCTGAAAGCGCTGGGCTACCCCAACGCCACCATCGCCGCGCACTACCTGAAGATGGTGCTGGCGATCGTCGCCGCCGGCTTCCTGCTCGGGCTGGTGCTGGGCAGCTGGCTGGGCACGATGTTCACGCAGCTGTACGCCGAGTTCTTCCGCTTCCCGAGCTTCGAGCACCGCATCGCGCCGTGGCTGGTGGTGGTGGGTGGGGTGCTGTCGGTGGCCACGGCCGTGCTCGGCACCTTGAACGCCATCGCCGCCACCGTGCGCCTGGCGCCGGCCGAGGCGATGCGCCCGCCGGCCCCCGGTCGCTACCGCCGCACGCTGCTGGAGCGGCTGGGCTTTACGCGCATCGGCACCTCGCTGCGCATGATCCTGCGCAACATGGAACGGCGGCCACTGCGCAGCAGCCTGGCCATCGGCGGCGTCGCCGCGGCGGTGGCCATCGTCGTCATGGGCAACTTCTTCCGCGACGCCATCGAGTACATCGTCGACAGCCAGTTCCAGCTGGTGATGCGCAATGACGTCGCCGTCTGGACCCTGGACACCGTGTCCGACCGCGCACGCGAGGAACTGCTGCGCCTGCCCGGCGTGAAAGCTGCCGAGTCGAGCCGCTTCGTGCCGGTGACGCTGGTCAACGGCCACCGCCGCGAGCGCAGCCAGATCCGCGGCTACGAGACGGTGCCCGAGCTCTACCGCATCATCGACGTGCACGGCCGCCAGACGCTGCCCGCCGGCGACGGCCTGGTGCTCACCGACCGCCTGGCCGACAAGCTCGGCCTGCGCGTGGGCGACACCGTGCTGGCCGAGGTGCTCGAAGGCCGCCCGCGCACCTTGCGCCTGGTCGTCGACGCCACGGTGCGCGAGATGATGGGGCTGAACGCCTACATGAACCGCCCGGCGCTGAACCGCGCCCTCGGTGAAGGCGACCTCTCCAGCGGCTTCGTGCTCGCGCTCGACACCGGCAGCGAACCCGCCCTGCTGGCCGCCACGCGCCAGATGCCGCGCGTGGCCGGCGCCTTCAGCAAGGCGACGATGCTGCGCAACATGGAAGAGGTGAGCGCACGCAACATCCGCATCATGAGCACGGTGCTGACGCTGTTTGCCGGCGTCATCGCCGTCGGCGTGGTCTACAACAACGCGCGCATTGCGCTGGCCGAACGCACCTGGGAGCTGGCCAGCCTGCGCGTGCTCGGTTTCACGCGCGCCGAGGTCTCGGCACTGCTGCTGGGCGAACTGGCGATTTCGATTGCCGTCGCGCTGCCGCTGGGCATGCTGCTCGGCTGGGGACTGGTGCATCTGATCGTGGGGCTGCTGAAGAGCGACCAGTTCTTCTTCCCGGTGGTGATCCAGCCGCGCACCTACGCCTGGGCGGCGATCTGCATCGTCGCTGCCGGCGCGGCCAGCGCGCTGGTGGTGCGCCGGCGCATCGACAAGCTCGACATGGTGGCGGCGCTGAAGACGAGGGAGTGAAGACATGAACCGCAGGACGATGTTCATCGGCGGCGCCGCGGCGGTGGCGCTGGTGGCGCTGCTGGCCTGGGCCTTCGCGCCGCGGCCGGTGGAAGTGGAGGTGGCCGAAGCCACCCAGGGCCCGTTCGAGACCAGCATCGACGAAGACGCGCGCACGCGGCTGGCCGAGCGCTTCGTGGTCTCGGCGCCGCTGGCCGGCAGGCTGCAGCGCCTGACGC
>JACZKT010000633.1 GCA_014859905.1 Rubrivivax sp. | reverse complement strand
TGCCAGGCCGCTGCGCCGTCGGCGGCCGTCAGCGGCGCCGGGTGCAGCGACAGCACCAGCGGCGGCACCCGGAGCACGGCGACGACACGCTCACGTTCGGCCTCGCCCAGGTCGTCGAGCAGGCGCACCACGTCGGCGATGCGCTGTGCCGGCTGCATGCCGAAGCTGCCGCTGAGCAGGCGGTCGCGTTCGGCCACGTTGATGGCGGCGCTGAGCAGTTGCGCCACCAGCAGGCCGCTGGCCAGCACCAGCAGCAAGCGCCCGAACAGCGTGCGCGGCAGCCAGCGCTGCAGGCCGCGCGGCGCGGCCGGCGTCACGGCATCCAGGCCCGGATTCAAGAGCCCTCCCTGGCTACCGGAACGGACAGCACGTAGCCTTCGCCGCGCACGGTCTTGATGAGCTGCGGGCTGCGCGAATCGTCGCCCAGCCGGTGGCGCAGGCGGCTGACCTGCACGTCGATGCTGCGGTCCAGCGGCTCTGCTTCGCGGCCCTGGCTGAGGTCGAGCAGCTGGTCGCGGTCGAGCACGCGATTGGGGTGGGCCAGGAAGACGCGCAGCAGCTTGTATTCGGCGCCGCCGATGGGCGTCGCCACGCCGGCCGGCGAGACGAGCAGGCGTCGCGCCGTGTCCAGCGCCCAGCCGGCGAAGCGCACCAGGTGTTCGTCCTGCGGCTGCAGGTTCGGCGGCAGGCTGCGCGTGCGGCGCAGGATGACCTTGATGCGCGCCAGCAGTTCGCGCGCGCTGAAGGGCTTGGGCAGGTAGTCGTCGGCGCCCATCTCCAGGCCGACGATGCGGTCGGTCTCGTCGCCGCGCGCAGTGAGCATGATGACGGGAATGTCGGACTTGCCGCGCAGCGTGCGGCACAGCGTCAGGCCGTCGTCGCCCGGCAGCATGAGGTCGAGCACGACGAGGTCGAAGGCGCCGCGGTCCAGCGCCTGCCACATGGCGCGGCCGTCGCCCACCGCGGCGGCGCGCAGCCCGTTCTTTTCCAGGTAGCGCGTGAGCAGGCTGCGGATGTCGGCGTCGTCGTCGACGATGAGGATGTGGTCGGCTCGGTCCATGGTCGTGTCCACCTCCGGTATTGCACCTCGGCTGAGGCTTGCGCGGGGCCGCACAACGTATCACAGCATGTCAAGCGCGGCGCCTGACGCATGGCGCGACAAAAAGGGCCCCTCGGCGACACACCGTGCTTACACGGCGGCGCTGCAATGGGAACCGTTGCACAGGGGTTCCTGGCAACGGCCGGGCCCACGGGGCCGGCCAGACTCCCACCCCTTCGAGGAACACATCATGAAGACCACCACTCAAATCGCGGCCATCACGCTGGCCACGCTGACGCTTGCCGCTGCCGGTGCGGTGTTTGCCCATCCCGGCATGGGCTATGGCATGGGCCCGGGCGCCGGCGCAGGACCGGCCCAGGGCATGGGCTACGGCATGGGTCCGGGAGCAGGTCCGGGCATGGGCATGGGACCCGGCATGCGCGGCCCGATGTCCGGCCCGCAGGACGCTGCCGCCGTCGGTGCTCGCCTGGCGCAGCTGAAGGCCGAACTGAAGATCACCGCCGCGCAGGAAGGCGCCTGGAATGCCTATGCCGCGGTGGTGCAGCAGCAGGCCGAGCAGCGACTGGCCCAGCGCACGCAGATGCAGGCCCTGATGCAGGACCCGCAGGCCGCCGCCGCGCTGGACCGCAGCGCACACCGTGAGGCGATGTTGAAGGTGCGCGACGAACACCTGGCCGCGCGCGGCGAAGCACTGAAGAGCCTGCAGGCCGTGCTCACACCCGAGCAGCAGGTCCTGGCCACACAACGCCTGGATGGCGGACGCGGCCACCGCATGACGATGCGCGGGCCGGGCCGCTGACCCTGGCGCCGGTGTTCGCCGCCGATCACGCAGCGGCGCGCACGGTGGCGGCATGGGCGGGGCGCAGGCGCTGCGACGGCAAGGTCAGAATATCGAGTCCATGTCAACGCCGCCGCCCACCGCCGCAGCCACGGCCGCGCCCCTGAAGCAGGGAGCCGGCCGTGGCTGAGCCGCCGCCGCTGCCCCAGTCCATGGATCCCGGCCCGCTGCCGCTGGCCGGGGTGCGCGTGGTCGAGTTCACGCACATGGTGATGGGCCCGACCTGCGGCTTGATCCTGGCCGACCTGGGTGCCGAGGTGATCAAGGTCGAGCCGCTCGCCGGCGACAGCACGCGCCGGCTGCTGGGGTCGGGCGCCGGTTTCTTCCCGCTGTTCAACCGCAACAAGCGCAGCCTGGCGCTGGACGTGAAGGATCCGCGCGGCCGCGAGATCGTGCTGCGGCTGCTGGCCGGCGCCGATGTCTTCAGCGAGAACTTCAAGGCCGGCACGATGGACCAGCTGGGCCTCGGCTGGCCGGCGCTGCAGGCGCTGAATCCGCGCCTGGTCTACGTCTCGCACAAGGGCTTCCTGCCCGGCCCCTACGAACACCGCACCGCGCTCGACGAGGTGGTGCAGATGATGGGCGGCCTGGCCTACATGACCGGCCCCGAAGGCCGCCCGTTGCGCGCCGGCGCCAGCGTCAACGACATCATGGGCGGCATGTTCGGCGCCATCGGTGCGCTGGCCGCGCTGCAGCAGCGCCAGCACAGCGGCCGCGGCGCCGAGGTGCGCAGTGCGCTGTTCGAGAACAACGTCTTCCTCGTCGCGCAGCACATGATGCAGTACGCCGTCACCGGCCAGCCGGCGGCACCGATGCCCGCGCGCATCTCGGCCTGGGGCGTCTACGACGTGTTCACGGTGCAGGGCGGCGAGCAGATCTTCCTGGCCGCGGTGAGCGACACGCAGTGGGCGCTGCTGTGTGCCGAGTTCGGCTACACCGACCTGCAGGCCGATCCACGCCTGGCCGGCAACAACGACCGCGTGCGCGCACGCGGCTGGCTGATGCCGCTGCTGCGCGAACGCCTGGGCGCGCACACGGCGGCCGAACTGGCGGCGCGCTTCGACAGGAACGGGCTGCCCTACGCGCCGATCACGCGGCCGCAGGACCTGTTCGACGACCCGCATCTGCGCGCCACCGGCGGGCTCGCGGATATCCGCATTCCCGACGGCGAACACGCCGGCGAAGTCATGCAGACGACCCTGCTGCCGGTCGCGCTCGACGGCAGGCGGCTCGGCGTGCGGCTGCAGCCGCCCACCAGGGGCCAGCACTCCGACGAACTGCTGGCCGAGCTTGGGTTTGGTGCGCAGCAGATCGAGGCGCTGCGCGCCGGCGGCTCGGTGGCCTGATC
>JACZKT010000632.1 GCA_014859905.1 Rubrivivax sp. | reverse complement strand
GCTGCAGGGTGGCCGATTCGGGCTCGGCACGCGCCAGCGCCAGCAGCTGGTTCACCAGGTGGGCGCTGCGCACGGCGCTGTCGTGCACGCGTTGCAGGCGCTGCAGCAGCGCCGGGTCGCTGGCTTCGCGCAGCGCCAGCTCGGTCTGGCTCTTGAGTCCGGCCAGAGGCGTGCGCAGCTGGTGTGCGGCGTCGCTGATGAAACGCTTCTGCACCGCCACGTGGTGGTGCACCTCGGCCAGCAGCGTGTTGATGGCGCCGGCCAGCGAGCGCACCTCGGGCGGCGCGGCTTCCAGTTCGATGGGCGTCATGTCGTTGGCGGCGCGGCCCTGGACGCGGCTTTGCAGCAGCGCCAGCGGCTTGAGCCCGGCGCGGATGCCCGACCACACGATGACCGTCATCAGCAGCACCAGCGCCGACAGCGGCAGCGCGGTGTCGAGCAGGATGCGCCGCGCCAGCTGTTCACGGTTGGCGCGCGAACGCGCCACCAGCACCAGCAGTTGGCCGCCGTGCGCGCCCTCGCCGCCGAAGCTCAGGTGCAGCGCAACGGCACGCACACTCTCGAGTGTGGGCTCCGGCGCGGGCGTTGCACCGGCCGCCGCGCGCCGCGGCTCGCTGAAGGTGGTGTCGTAGAAACGCGGCTCGCTCAGCGGCGGCACGCCTCCGGGGGGCGGGCGCAGGGCGGGGTTGCCCAGGATGAACTGCCCCGGTGGCGAACTCACGGCGTAGATCACGCGGTCGTCCGGGTCGGACTCCAGGATCTCCTGCGCCGAACGGGGGAAGTCGATGAACAGGCCGCTGGCCGTGGGCTTGACCTGCCTGGCCAGCGCGTAGGAGGCCTGCAGCAGGCTGGCGTCGATGGCCTCGTTGGCGTAGCGCGCGGCCAACTGGTAGGTGAAGATGGCGGCAGCCAGCCACAGCACCACCTGCGGCAGCAGCAGCCACAGGAACAGCTGCCACTGCAGCGAACGCGCCCCGCGCAGCACGCGCCGCCAGTGCAGGCCGCCACTCACGGCCGCGCCGGCTCCGCTTCCAGCAGGTAACCCAGGCCACGCACGGTGCGGATGGCCAGGCCCGAGTTTTCCAGCTTGCGCCGCAGGCGATGGATGTAGACCTCGATCGAGCTGGTGCCGCCGCCTTCGCCGCCGTCACCGGCCCAGGCCTGGGCGATCTGGTCCTTGGTGACGACGCGGTCGCGCTGGCTCAGCAGCAGCTCCAGCAGCGACCATTCGCGCGGGCTCAGTTCCAGCGCTTCGCCGCTCACGGTGGCGCGCCGCGTGTCGCGGTCGAAGCTGAGCCGGCCCAGCTCCGTGCCGGCCGGCGCCGGCCGGCTGCGGCGCAGCAGGGCGTGCAGCCGCGCTTCGAGTTCGGGAAAGTCGAAGGGTTTGGTCAGGTAGTCGTCGGCGCCGGCGTTGAGGCCGGCGACGCGGTCGTCCAGGCTGTCCAGGGCCGTCAGCACCAGCACCGGTATCGTGCAGCGCGCGGCGCGCGCGCGCTGCAGCACCGTCAGGCCGTCGACCATGGGCAGCCCGAGGTCCAGGATGGCCAGGTCGAAGGGCTGCTTGAGCAGCAGGTACTCTGCCACTGCGCCGTTGGGAGCGTGTTCGACCTCGAAACCGCTGCGGCGCAACTGCGCCGACAGGGCGTCGGCCAGCGTCGCGTCGTCTTCGGCAAGCAGGAGGGTGGGGGCGTTGGACACGGCAGCAGGCGGGCCGCAATGGCCCTGGCGCGGACTGTAGCGGCATCAAGCCGGTGTTGAGCCCCGGCATTCGGGTTAACGTTGAATTAATTGTGTTCATGGTTCGTTAAGAATCCAGCCAAAGCAAGGCGAGCAGGCAGCCGCCACCCACCCCAGGAGACAAACCATGACGAGCACCGCATCCATGAGCCCGCGCCGCCAGGCGCCGTCCCGCGC
>JACZKT010000061.1 GCA_014859905.1 Rubrivivax sp. | reverse complement strand
CGCACGCCCGCCCGCCCGCCGCGGCGACCCGGGTCGATGGTGATCAACGGGTGAAGAGTCGACATGGGCAGCGCCTCTGAGTGGTTCATGGCTGCCGGCAATGTAGCCGTTCTTTGCACGCAGCGGCAAGGCTGCCGTGCATAAGCGACGGCCAGGAACTGCCGCGCTTCGACGGCTCGGTGGCGGTTTCGGTGTCAGGCCTGTTCGCACGCAGTCCACCGGCGGCGGCGCGACGGAGCCGTTGGAGGCAAGAGGCAAGGCCTGACTCCAAAGAGGGTTCGTCGCTCAGCCTCGGGGTGTCGTCGGCAGAGCAACTGTCGCCGAGGCCCGGCCTACAGCGACCAATCCTCGACCTGCAGTGCCGGCACGCGGTCGAATTCGCGCCGGTTGTTGGTGACGACGACCAAGCCCTCGCTGCGCGCGTGGGCGGCGACGTGCAGGTCGTTGACGCCGATGGGCGTGCCCAATGGTTCCAGCGCGGCCCGGATCTGCCCGTTGTGTTGCGCGGCCTTCGGCCCGCAGGGCAGCACCTCGAGCCGGCTGCAGAAGTCCTCGACCACGGCCAGGTTCGCCGTCGGGCGGCTGCTCTTTTCCGCCCCGTGCATCAGTTCAGCCAGGGTGATGGCGGACAGGGCCATGCGGCCGGCCTGTCGGTTGAATACGGCCAGCGCCTGCGGCGGCCGCTGCCGGATGACGAAGATGGCGACATTCGCATCCGGCAGACAGCGCAGCGTCACAGACCTGCGCGAGGCGGCTGCTCCTGCGTGGCCCGTTCAGGCAGGAAGTCGTCGCTCACCCCCGGGGCATCGTCGGCAAAGAAGCTGTCCCGCTCGTGCCCCAGCGGCACGACGATGCGTTCGGCACCGCGCACCCGGACCTCCACACGCTTGACGTGCGGCGGCAGGCGCGCGGCGGCGGGCAGGCGAACGGCCTGTACCGTATGGGGTCAGGTCTTGCCTTTTGCATCCCAGGCCTGCGGAGTCCGGGGTCCAGGCCGGAGCTACCCGGTCGCAGGTGTGGCGGAAGGTTTCGCCGCCGGCATGCGCTCGACCTTGCCGGGATCGTTCGTCAGCAATGCAACAGGCAAGACCTGACCCCCAACCTTTCGGTGGGCTCGGTTGACAGGTCCGAAGAACGTAGCTAGATTTAGCTCCAAATACGGAGCCAATTATGGAAACCATCCTCGCTGACGTCGCCGTAAGCATGTCCGAGTTCAAGAAGAACCCAGCTGCCGTGCTCAGGGAGGCAAACAACCGCCCTGTGGCGGTGCTCAACCACAACCGAGCCGCTTTCTACATGGTCGAACCGCACCTGTTCGAGGCCATGCTCGAGGAGCTCGCGGACCAGGACCTCTACCGCAAGGCGGCCAGTCGTCTTGCAGAGAAGGCGCGGGCCATCGAGGTGGACATTGACGACCTCTAAGGGCAAGGCCAAGCACAAGTACAAGCTTCGCTTCATGCCCCAGGCCCTTGAAGAATGGCGCAGCCTGGACGGCTCCATTCAAGCCAATCTCAAGAAGCTTCTTGCCAAAAGGCTGGACAACCCTCGTGTTCCAGGCGGCGAGCTACACGGGCCACTCGCAGGGTGCTACAAGATAAAGCTGCGCCAGCAAGGCGCCCGGCTGGTCTACTCCGTCGAGGACGACCACTTGTTGGTAACGGTCGTGGCCGTCGACAAGCGCGAGGACGGTGTTGTCTCGCAAATTGTTTCCCCGCGTCCCTGTCACGCGGTTTTGTGATGTCGGGCGAGCGATCGGGCGGATTGCGCCACCGGGTGAGCGAAGTGGGAGGGTGAAGCAAAGCGAGACGGCCAACGAAGACGGCCCGGGGA
>JACZKT010000631.1 GCA_014859905.1 Rubrivivax sp. | reverse complement strand
GGACGACATCCGTGCCCATGAGGCCGAGATGGTGGCCATCCGCCACCAGATCCACGCCAACCCCGAGCTGGCCTACCAGGAGCACGCCACCGCCGAACTGGTGGCCGAACGCCTGGCGCGCTGGGGCTATGAAGTGCACCGGGGCCTGGGCGGCACGGGCGTGGTGGGCACGCTGCGCGCGGGCAGGTCGGGCCGCCACGTCGGCCTGCGCGCCGACATGGACGCGCTGCCCATCGCCGAGACCAGCGGCAAGCCATGGGCCAGCAAGGCCTTCGGCAAGATGCACGCCTGCGGGCACGACGGCCACACCGCCATGCTGCTGGCCGCGGCCCGCCACCTGGCGGCCACGCGCCACTTCGACGGCCACCTGCACCTGGTGTTCCAGCCCGCCGAAGAAGGCCAGGCCGGCGCCCGCAGGATGCTGGAAGACGGATTCCTCGACCTCTTCCCATGCGACGCCATGTTCGGCATGCACAACATCCCGGGCAAGCCCGAAGGCAAGTTCGTCGCCGTGCCGGGCTACGCGATGGCCAGTTCCGACTCCGCCGTCATCAAGGTGCACGGCGTCGGCGGCCATGGAGCGATGCCGCACCTGACGGCTGACCCGGTGGTGGTGGGGTCCAGCATCGTGATGGCGCTGCAGACCATCGTCTCGCGCAACGTGCCGCCGCTGCAGATGGGCATCGTCACCGTCGGCGCCTTCCTGGCCGGCGATGCGCCCAACGTGATCCCGGGCGAAGCCGAGTTGCGGCTGACGGTGCGGGCCTTCAATCCCGACGTGCGCGACCTGCTCGAGCGGCGCATCACCGAAATCGCGCAGACCCAGGCCGCGGTCTACGGCGCCACCGCCGAAGTGCAGTACCAGCGCCGCTACCCGGTGTTGAACAACGACCCGGCGCAGACCGAGTTCTGCAAGCAGGTCATCCGCGACTGGCTGGGCGCCGACGGCTTGATCGAGAACAGCGAGCCCGCCACCGGCAGCGAAGATTTCGCCTTCTTCCTGGAGAAGGTGCCTGGCTGCTACGTCTTCATCGGCAACGGCGTCGGCAGCGAAGGGGGCTGCATGGTGCACAACGCCGGCTACGACTTCAACGACCGCGTGCTGTCCACCGGCGCCAGCTACTGGGTGCGCGTGGCCGAGACCTACCTCAAGACGGCCTGAAGCGGTTTCGCGCCGACATGGCCGACGGTGCCTTACGGGGAAGCCCCGGGCCGCCACGGTGCGGGCACGGCCTATGCTAGAGGCCTCGTCCGAGCCTACACAAAGGAGTGAACATGCAAGTTTCCCGCCGCCTGATCGGCGCCGCCACGGCGCTGGCGTTTGCCGCCATCGGCCCCTCCGCCCAGGCCCAGACCAAGTGGGACCTGCCCGCCGCCTATCCGGCCGGCAATTTCCACAGCGTGAACCTGCAGCAGTTCGCCGACGAGGTCGACAAGGCCAGCGGCGGCAAGCTCAAGATCACCGTGCATGCGGGCGCGTCGCTGTTCAAGGCGCCCGAGATCAAGCGCGCGGTGCAGGGCGCTCAGGCGCAGATCGGCGAGATCCTGCTCGTCAACTTCCAGAACGAATGGCAGGTCTACGGCGCCGACGGCCTGCCCTTCCTGGCCGACAGCTACGACAAGGCCAACAAGCTCTGGCAGGCACAGAAGCCGCTGCTCGACAAGAAGCTCGGCGAGCAGGGCATGACGGTCCTGTACGCGGTGCCATGGCCGCCGCAGGGCATCTACGCCAAGAAGCCGATCGACTCGGCCGCCGACCTCAAGGGCGTGAAGTGGCGCGCCTACAGCCCGGCCACCTCGCGCATCGCCGAACTCGTGGGCGCGCAACCCGTGACGGTGCAGGCCGCCGAGTTCGCGCAGGCGCTGGCCACGGGCGTGGTCGAGAGCACGATGACCTCGGGCGCCACCGGTGTCGACAGCAAGCTCTACGAGCACCTGAAGTACTACTACGACACCCAGGCCTGGCTGCCGAAGAACGCGGTCATCGTCAACAAGGCTGCCTTCAACGCGCTGGACAAGGCGACGCGGGACGCCGTGCTCAAGGCCGCTGCCGACGCCGAGGTGCGCGGCTGGAACGCCAGCCAGCGCGTCAACACCGAGACGCTGGACAAGCTCAAGGCCAATGGCATGCAGGTGTTGCCGCCGCCGCCGCAGCTCAAAGCCGACCTGGCCCGGATCGGCGAGACCATGCTCAAGGAGTGGACCGACAAGGCCGGCGCCGAGGGCAAGCAGCTGACCGACGCCTTCCGCAAGTAAGCGCGCCGTGCGCCCAGGCCCCGACGCACTGCGCGGCGCGCTGCGCCGGGCG
>JACZKT010000630.1 GCA_014859905.1 Rubrivivax sp. | reverse complement strand
GGGCAGGGCGGCCAGCACCGCGGCGCGCGAAGGGCCGTGACGGTAGGGCGCCGCCGCCAAGCCGTACATGAACAGACTCATCGCCGCCAGTTGCGCCAGCTCCGGCGTCGTCTCGTGGCCGAGTTGCAGCAGGCCCAGCGTGGCCATCAGGGCCAGCAGCGCGCCGTCGGAGATGGCCCTGGCGTAGTCCATCGGCTCGGCCTCGCCGCCGAAGGCAAACGGCACCGGCTGGGCGGCTTCGGTGCGCGCGAGGTGGAGGGTGGTGTACCAGACCAGGGCCAGCGTCAACACGAGCAGCAACGCGAAGGGCACACGCGCCGCCAGCGCCGGCTCGACGACACCGGCCGTGGCGGCGATGAAGGCCGCGCCCAGCCAGTGCGGCAGCAGCGCCGTGTCGGCCGGCACGCCGCCTAGCATGGGTGTCCACCACGAGGTGCGGCCCTCGGCGATGGCGATCATCTGGCCGAAGGCCGTGAGATCGGCGCTGCGCCAGGGGTCGCGCCCGAACAGCCCCGGCAGGACGTACACCGCACACAGCAGCAGCAAGGCCACTCGCGGCAGGCGGCGCGCTCCGCGCTGGGTGACGAGTGCGGGGGTGGGGCTGCTCACGGCGCGATGATGCCCGAGCCTGGCGCCGCCGGGAGCCGCGACGCACAAACAAGAAAGGCAGCCGAGGCTGCCTTTGATGCAAGCGTCGCCGCGATCACTTCTTGGTGGTGAGGTGGGCGAACTTGTTGCGGAACTTCTCGACCCGGCCGCCGAGGTTGTCGATGCTCTTCTGCGTGCCGGTGTAGAACGGGTGCGTCTCGCTGGTGGATTCCAGCTTGATCAGCGGCAGCTCGCGACCGTCCTCCATCTTGATCATCTCGCGCGACTGGGCGCACGAGCGCGTGACGAACTTGAAGCCGTTGGACAGGTCCTGGAAGCAGATGTCCCGGTAGTTCGGGTGGATGCCTTCTTTCATGGGGAGCCTCTTTTCGGTTGCGGAAGCCACGTCGGCCGTTCGTTCATTCCGGGCGGACGCACTTTCCTGGGGGCGGAAAACCGCGCATTCTAACCCGGCAGCGGTGTCTCAGCCGCCGCGGCGCATCATGTCGAAGAAGTCGTGGTTGTTCTTGGTGGCCTTCATCTTTTCCAGGATGAACTCCATCGCCTCGATCTCGTCCATGGGGTAGAGCAGCTTGCGCAGGATCCAGCTCTTTTGCAGGATCTCGGGCTTGAGCAGCAGTTCCTCGCGCCGCGTGCCGCTCTTGTTGATCAGGATCGACGGGTAGACGCGCTTTTCGGCCATGCGGCGGTCGAGGTGGATCTCGCAGTTGCCGGTGCCTTTGAACTCTTCGTAGATCACCTCGTCCATCTTGGAGCCGGTATCGATGAGCGCGGTGCCGATGATCGTCAGCGTGCCGCCCTCCTCGGTGTTGCGCGCGGCGCCGAAGAAGCGCTTGGGGCGCTGCAGCGCGTTGGCATCGACGCCGCCGGTGAGCACCTTGCCGCTGGAGGGCAGCACGTTGTTGTAGGCGCGCGCCAGGCGCGTGATGCTGTCGAGCAGGATCACCACGTCCTTCTTCAGTTCGACCAGACGCTTGGCGCGTTCGATCACCATCTCGGCCACCTGCACGTGGCGTGCCGCCGGTTCGTCGAAGGTGGAACTGATGACCTCGCCGCGCACGGTGCGCAGCATCTCGGTCACCTCTTCGGGCCGCTCGTCGACAAGCAGCACGATGAGGTGGATCTCGGGGTGGTTGGCCACCAGCGCATGCGCCAGCTGCTGCATCATCACCGTCTTGCCGGTCTTGGGCTGCGCCACCAGCAACGCGCGCTGGCCTTTGCCGATGGGCGCGATGAGGTCGATGATGCGGCTGGTGATGTTCTCGTCGCTCTTGATGTCGCGCTCGAGCTTGAACTGCACGGTCGGGAACAAGGGCGTCAAGTTCTCGAACATGATCTTGTGCTTGCTCTCCTCGGGCGTGACGCCGTTCACGCGGTCGACCTTGACGAGCGCGAAGTAACGTTCACCGTCCTTGGGCACGCGCACTTCGCCTTCGACCATGTCGCCGGTGTGCAGGTTGAAGCGGCGGATCTGGCTCGGGCTCAGGTAGATGTCGTCGGTGGACGCCATGTAGCTGGCCTCGATCGAGCGCAGGAAGCCGAAGCCGTCGGGCAGCACCTCCAGCACGCCGTCGCCGAAGACCTGCTCGCCGCCCCTGGCGCGCTTCTTCATGATCGCGAACATCAGCTCCTGCTTGCGCAGGCGGGCCACGTTCTCGATCTCCAGCGCCTCGCCCATGGTGATGAGTTCGGCGATGGGCTGGGCTTTGAGTTCGGACAGATGCATGGGCGGGCACCCTCGGGCAGATGCGGTGCGGCTCACGCGCAGGATGCGCGGGCCGTTGGGCGGAACGCTGGTGGATGGGCGCCGAGCGCACGCACCGGGCCGTGGGGGCGCCGGTGGTGGCCGGCGCGGGCGGTGCGTGGAGGCGGGTCAGCCGGTGGGTGCCTCAGGCACCCACCGCTGAGGGAGGATTATAGATGCCCGTCGAGGAAGGCGGTCAATTGCGCCTTGGACAGGGCGCCGACTTTCGTGGCCGCGAGCACGCCGCCCTTGAACAGCATCAGGGTCGGGATGCCGCGGATGTTGAGCTTGGCGGGAACGGTGCGGTTCTCGTCGACGTTCATCTTCGCGATCTGCAGGCGGCCGTCGTAGTCCTTGGAGACCTCGTCCAGGATGGGCGCAATCATCTTGCAGGGCCCGCACCATTCGGCCCAGTAATCGACCAGCACCGGCTTGTCGGACTTGAGGACATCGCTGTCGAAGGAATCGTCGGTGACGTGTTTGATCAGTTCGCTGCTCATCTGGGAGTTCTCCGCGTGCCTCGGCGCATGGCTACCGATAGGGGCTCGCGAATTCTGACACATCGGCCCCGGACCCGGCGCACTTGCCCGCTGGGCGCCGCCCGGGCTGCCCGTGTCGCATCGTGCCGCGCGCACTCGGCCGTCCCGGGCGGGCGCTACCGGAACTGGGGCCTCTTTGGCTGCTTGTTCGCGCCATTGCGGGTGGCCGCGCCAGGGTTCAATCGAATGCCCATGACCGTCGTCAGCAAAGACAACCACTCGCCTGCGCTCACCAGCGCCGTACGCCAGTTCGGCCGCCTGCAGTTGCAGCGCCTGGTCGGCAAGAGCGAGCGCACGATGGCCTGGTGTGTGGCCGACCCGCGCAGCGGTCAGGATCTCCTGCTCGTGTTGCCGCGCCTGCAGCCAGCCGATGCCGCGGCGCTGGAACGTTGGCAGCAGGAAGTGCGCCAGGCATCGAGACTGAACCACCCGCAACTGGCCCGGGCGGTCGAGTCGGGTGTTCAGGATGGCTGGCCGTTCGTCACCTATGACCTTCGTGGCGGCGCCACGCTCGCCGACGATGCCGCCCGTGGCGGCCGGCCCGGATCCGAAGCCGCGGCGCTGCTGACCCAGATGTTGAGCGGGCTGGCGTTCGCGCACGATGCGGGCACTGCACACCACGACCTGCAACCCTACCTGTTGCTGCTGGGCGATGGTGGCCAGGTACGGCTGGCCGGCCTGGCAGTGGCGGCGGAACTGGCCGCACAGCCGCTCGGCGCCTCGCACCCACCCGCCGGGTCGCCGGCCAGCCTGCGCATGCAGCGCGAGGCCGCAGAACGCGATGTGCTGACGGCGGGGGTGCTGCTGCACGGCCTGCTGGCCGGGACGAGCGCGCTGGACGAGGCCGACTGCGGCCGCGTCGTCGCGCGGCTGCCGCCGCAGGGGCGAGAAATCGTGCGCCTGCCCTGGAC
>JACZKT010000629.1 GCA_014859905.1 Rubrivivax sp. | reverse complement strand
CGAGGAGCGCTACCGCGAACGGGTCGTCCGTGGCCTGGCCAAGAAGGCCGCCGAACTCGGCATGCAGCTCACCCCTGCCGCCTCACCCGCCTGAACACCCCTATACAAATCAATCACTTAGGGTGTGTTTCTTGAAAGGCCGCATTTTTGAGCAAGCGCTCGGCGCGCTCTATCGCCTGCTCTGGTGTGAGTACCTCAACACCCAGCTTTTCCAGTTTTCCAGCGTTGCCTAGGATACCTCCCGGTTGTGTATTGGATGCGCCATCCATCGTCACGAGCGGCCACCGAAGTCGCTCAGCATGGTAGACGGCGAGGACATCATTCTTCTGATTCTGGGTGCGCGCACCCTCTGGAAACAACACTATCTCAATCGCGCGTTTTGTTGCGTCGTTTCCTTCGCAGTATGGTTCGAATTTTGTGTACGTGTATGACGCGGCCTTATCAGTCCGAGTCTGGCTTCCGTGACCCGCTTCGGAATGCGTGACATCCGCATAGAGCAGGGTTATCAATCGTTGCTTTCGAAGGGCCTCAAGCCGGTTCAACGCGTCGTTCTTCTGGCGTGTGTTGACACAATTTGCGTCAAGGAAGAATTTGGGATGGTGGCGTTTCATGCGGGCTACTTTCGAGCCAAGCGGGATACGGTGGCAGGGCGCCAAGGACCGGCTGGCGAAAATTTACTAGGTACGCCGAACGGGACCTTGTGGCCTGCTGTTTGCGCACCGCTTGAGCGACGGCTTAGTCCGCATTCCGAGCGCGGTGCGCCGCAAAGTCTTCAGGTGCGGGAAGATGAACGAGGTTACTTCCGAGAGCAGAATGCCGAGTCAAGTGTAAAGTCCACGACTGTCATCCCGTATCTGTCTACAAACAAATAGTTGAAGCGTGCGCCGCGTCGCAGCAGTCCCGCGATGTCTGCGTCCTGGCATGTCGATTGACGTAGGGAATTCGCAAGATGCTTTTCGTAAAGTTTGGGATTAAACCGCTGATCTCTAATTGTGGTTTCGTCGGTGAACTTGTACTTGTAGATCAATGTAGAACGAATGGCGACGATTGTTTCAAGTGTCTTCTCCTTGTCAATTCTGACAGGCAGCGATTTATTGAGTTCCAGTGACATCTGTCGAAGTGCTTCTTCGACCTCTGAAGGTTGAGCAACTGCGGAAAGAGTTATGAGCAAGAGGGAAGCGCGTAGAGCGGCAGCCCGGATGGTATGTGATCGTGATGCCATAGTGCTGCTTCAGAAGATCTTCGAACGAAGGCGTTCAAAAGTCGATTGCTCTCGTCCTCGCACTTCCTGCACTACAACCGAAGACACATCAGTACTGAATTTAAGTTCAAAGTTCGATACTGCTGACTTGCCAGGTTGAATCTCAACGCGAAGCACCGGCTTCTCAGGCTCTTGTTCCGTCCAATACTCTTCAGCAGGAGCTTTGGGATCAGGAGGGGTCAATACCATCTGTCCTGTCTTGTCACGCTTAAGTGTGCCAGTTAATGGGAGCTTGATTGGCTTGAAGCGGACTTCAAGGGCAACGAGAGAAATGACCCAGTTTCCGGGTGGGTTGGTAATTGTCAAGTCAATTACTCGGCCGTCCTGCTTCCACTGAATAGCCACGGAGTTTGCATGACTCTGTGGCAATAGGCGTGTGGCGTCCTGGGCGGCTGTGGAGCTACATCCCAGGGCAAGACTGACGGCAGCGATCAGAAGCGAGAGTTTGGGGATCATGGTGCTGCAGTGTGTATGCGGCTTAACCTTCGAGCTGATCCAGCGCGTTTTCGCCTCAGACCTCGCCGCCGAAGCGCTTGATCAGGTTGTCGATGTACTTCTCGACGAGCTTCTCGAACTCACCCTGCACCACCGGCACCACCACCATCTTCATCAGGCCCGGCAGCGCCACGTTGACGGTGCCGTCGACCTTGAACTCGATGGCGGTGGACTTCTTCTGGTCGCTGATCTTCCAGCTGCCGCCCACCAGCGCGTTGCCCACGCCCGGCACCGGCGTCCACACCACCGTGCCCTTGGCGCGGTTGGACACGTACTTGGACGCATAGACGGTCTGGATGTTGACCTGCGCCGTGCCCACCTTGGCCATCTCCCAGCGGTAGACGCCGTCGCCCATGTCGACGAGCTTGTCGACCTTGGGGAAGTGGCTCACCGAGGTCGGCACGTCCGCGAGCAGGTCGAACACGTCCTTGAACGGCGCCTTGACGGCGAATTCGTAGCCCAGGTCGATGGCGACGGTGACGGTCATGGCGGGGTGTCTCCTGTGGGATGTTTCGGGGGTCGTCTCAGACTTCTTCGCCGGTCCAGGGCAACATCATCGACACCAGCAGCAGCTTCTCGAACTCGGGCTCGAAGCGGTCGATGATGTCCTGCGGACGCGGGCACAGCTTGCGGTCGGTGATGAGACCGAACTGCACGCCGCCGGCATAGCTCAGGATGCTGATGCCGACGCCGACGTGGCCCGATGCCGGCACCCAGAAGATCGTCTGGCGCAAGATCGAGCCGCACAGCTTCAGCGCCACGGCGGGGCCGGGCACGTTGGTCATCACCGCAGTCGTCTTCTTCGCAAACAGGCCCAGCACCAGGTCCTGCACCGGCTTGATGAACATGCCCGTCAGGGCCAGGATGCCGAAGGCCAGCAAGGGCTGGTAGCTGCCCTTCATCTCGCTCATGCGCCGGCGCACCGCGTAGACGCGCTCGATCGGGTTGTCGACGCCCACCGGCAGCACGACCGGCGCCAGGCCGAACTGGTTGCCGAGCTGCCAGGCCTTTTCCTGCGGGCGCAGGTTGACGGGCACCATGGCCCGGATCTCCTTGCCGCTCGGATCTTCGCCGCGGTCGCGCAGGTACTGGCCGATGGCGCCGGCCGCGCAGGCCAGCAGGACGTCGTTGATCGAGCACCCCAGCGCCTTGCCGATGGCCTTGACGCCGTCCAGCGGCAGCGGCTCGTTCCAGGCCACGACCTTGACACCCTGCGGCCTGCCCTTGAGCTGCGTCGGCGAGTCGTCGGCCATCAGAGCCAATGCGGCGGCGTCGCTGAGCACCTGGACCCCAGTCCGCGCCATGTCCAGCGAGCCCAGCAGCGGCTGCTGCGGGTGGGCCAGCATGTCCATCGACTTGACGACGCCGCTGCCGTACATGCCGATGGCCTTGACCGTGAGCTCGGTCAGCGGCTTGAGCACGGCGTCGGCGAGCCAGTCGCCTTCGTGCGTGTCTTCCTCCGGCGCCCGCTTGCGGCGCCGCGGCGGGTCGGCACCGCCGTCGGTGATGCTCATCACCACCGAGGTCAGCGCGATGCCGTCGCCGATGCAGTGGTGGATGCGCACGATGACCGCCGCACCGCCTTCGTAGTTCTCGACGAGGTGGAATTGCCACAGTGGATGGTTGTGGTCCAGCGCGGTCGTCGCCAGCGTGCCGCACAAGGCCTGCAGGGCCGCGCGTTCACTCTGCCCGCGCCGGCGTTCGAGCGCGCTGCGCACGACGTGGCGGTCGATGTCGAAGGCCTCGTCGAAGACCCAGCTCGCCCCCATCGCGTCCTGCACCGCCTTCTGGCGGAAACGGTCGTACTTCAGCAGCTTGTCGGCAATGCGCTCGCGCAGCGCCTCCAGGGTGATGGCCGGCGTCAACAGCCAGATGCCGATGATCATCATCAGGTTGACGTCGTTGTCCATGCGCAGCCACGCGGTATCCACGCGCGACATGCGCTCGGCAGCTTGCGTCATCGGGTCACTCCTTGGGGGGCCGGGCTGGGAAGCAGACCACGATGCTGGGTAACATGCGGGCCGTCAAGCCTGGATTTTCACCCAAGCGCAACGCCGGAGACCCCGCACCATGGCCAACCTGAAAGCCGCCTTCGACAAAGCCGTCGCCGACAGCAAGACGCTGCCCGAGAAGCCCGACAACATGACGCTGCTGAAGATCTACTCGCTGTACAAGCAGGCGACCGAAGGCGACGTGCAAGGCAAGCGCCCGGGTTTCACCGACATGGTCGGCCGCGCCAAGCACGACGCCTGGGCAACGCTCAAGGGCAAGGGAACCGACGCGGCGATGCAGGAATACGTGGACCTGATCGAATCGCTGAAGTAGCACCGCATGCCCTTGCACAGGCCGCGGCACGCGCGGCACTGCAGCGGCTCATTTCTGCGCCAGCGCCTTCTCGATGCTGGCCACCAGGCCGGCGTCGCCCGGTTCCACCTTGCTCGCGAATGCGGCCACCGGCTGGCCCTGGCGATCGACCACGTACTTGTGGAAGTTCCACTTCGGCGGTTTCCCGGTGGCCTGCGCCAGACCGGCGAACAGCGGGTTGGCCTCGCGCCCGGTGACCTTGCTCGGGGCGAACATCGGAAACTTCACGCCGTAGGTGCTGAAGCACACCTCGGCGATCTTCGCGGTGTCGCTGGCTTCCTGATTGAAGTCGTTGGACGGGAAACCCATCACCACCAGCCCGCGCGCCGCGTACTTGGCATGCAGCGCCTCCAGCCCTTCGTACTGCTTGGTGTAGCCGCAATAGCTGGCGGTGTTGACCACCAGCAGCACCTTGCCGGCGTATTGGCACAGCGGCTGCGGCTTCTCGTCCTGCAGGCGCTTGAAGTTCTGCTGCAGCAAGGCCGGGCAAGCCTGCGCGGCGGCCGTCGGCTGCGCGCGCGCCGGCACCGCGGCCATGGTGAGGGCGGCGCCGATCAGGACGCACAAGGTCGACATGAATGACTTCATGGTGGGGCGCAAGGGCTTGACGGACCCGGCAGTGTAGGCAAACCAGCGCGCCCGCGCCGGGACGCGTCGAGGCGCGAGCGGCCCTGGCGTGCGGCGTGGGTGCGTGCCCGATTTCGGCGCATCGATGGCGCCGCGGCTGTCGGAACCCAGGGGACTGCGGCTCGCAATCTTGACTGATACCATGCCCGGCACCAAACGGAGTTTCAAGTCAAGGAGCCTGAGCGACCGCTACGCGCTCCCCCTCTTCCTCCCACCATCACCAAAGGAGACTCGCGATGACGCACACCTTCAAGTCCCTCCTCGGCGTCTGCGCGTTCGCCGCGTTCACGCAGGCCTCGCAGGCCGCCGACGTGACACTGCGGTTCCACCAGTTCCTGCCGCCGCAGGCGCCGATCCCCTCCAAGGCCATCGACCCCTGGGCCGACAAGGTGGAGAAGGACAGCGGCGGGCGCATCAAGGTGCAGCGCTTCCCCGCCATGCAGCTCGGCGGCCGGCCGCCTGAGCTGTTCGACCAGGCCAAGGACGGAGTGGTCGACATCGTCTGGACCGTGCTGGGCTATACGCCGGGGCGCTTCCCGAAATCCGAAGTGTTCGAGTTGCCGTTCACCAGCGGTTCGGCCGAGGTGAGCTCGCGGGCCTTCCAGGCCTTCGTCGAGAAGAACGCGATGGACGAGTACAAGGACGTCAAGCTGATCGCGGTACATACGCACGGGCCCGGACTGATCCACAGCCGCGACCCGATCCGCAAGCTCGAGGACCTCAAGGGCATGAAGGTGCGGGGCGGCTCGCGCGTCATCAACATCATGCTCGAACAACTCGGCGCCACGCCGGTGGGCATGCCCGTGCCGGCGGTCGGCGAGGCCTTGTCCAAGGGCGTCATCTCGGCCACCACGATCCCGTGGGAGGTGGTGCCCGCGCTCAAGGTGCAGCAGATCGTCAAGAACCACACCGGCTTCAGCGGCGACAAGGGCCTGTACACGCAGACCTTCGTGGTGGCCATGAACAAGGCGAGCTACGACAAGCTGCCGCCCGAGCTGAAGAAGGTCATCGACGCCAACAGCGGCATGGAAACCGCCGCGCTCTTCGGCCGTGCGATGGACACCGGCGACAAGGCCGGGTTGGCGGTGGCGCAGAAGGCCGGCAACAACATCGTGTCACTGGATGCCGACGAGACGGCGCGCTGGCGGCGTGCCGCTGCCGGTGTGCGCGCCAGCTGGTACAAGGAAGTGGGTGACAAGGGCATCGACGGGCCCAGGCTCGCCGCCGAGGCCGAGGCGCTGATCTCGAAGTACTCGCAGAAGTAGGCCACCACCGCCGCCCGGACCACTTGGCGGTGGCCGGGTCGCCTCACGGAGCCTCGCACCATGGGCAGGTTCATCTACAGCCTGAGCCGGATGATGACCTGGTTCGGCGCCTTCACGCTGACCCTGCTGGCCACCGTCACGGTGGTCAGCATTGTCGGGCGGGCGCTGTCCTTTGCCGGGCTCGGGCCGGTGCCGGGTGACTTCGAGCTCGTCGAGGCCGGCACCGCGCTGGTGGTGTTCTGCTTTCTGCCCTGGGCCCACCTGCGCGGCGGCCACGCCACGGTCGATCTGTTCTGGAAGACCTTCCCGGCCCCGGTTCGACGCGCGCTGAACGTGACCGCGGATGCGCTGATGCTCGTCGTCTGGGTGCTGCTGGTCTGGCGCATGGGCCTGGCCATGCTCGACTACAAGGGCAATGCCGAAACCACGTTCATCCTTCAGTTTCCCGTCTGGTGGGGCTATGCGGTGGCCATGGTTCCGGCCGCCACCGGCTGCGTCGCCTATCTGTGGCGCCTGCTCGAATCCATCGGTGTGGTCGCCGTGCCCGACGGCTTCAAGATGGGCGGGGCAGTGCACTGATGGAACCCCTCGCGCTCGCCGCCTGGTCGTTCCCGGTCCTGCTGCTGCTGATCTTCCTGCGCATCCCGATCGGGCTGTCGATGCTGTCGGTGGGCCTGGTCGGCTCGTGGCTCGTGTACGGGAGCGCATCGCCGCTGCTGAACCACATGAAGACCCTGGCCTACGGCCAGTTCTCGTCGCACTCGCTGGCCATCGTGCCGCTGTTCCTGCTGATGGGCCAGTTCGCTTCGCTGGGCGGCATGTCGCAGGCCCTGTTCAAGGCGGCCGAGGCCTTCCTGGGCCACCGCAAGGGCGGCGTGGCGATGGCCGCCGTCGGCGCCTGCGCGGGTTTCGGATCGATCTGCGGCTCGTCGCTCGCCACCGCCGCGACGATGGGGCAGGTGGCCTTGCCCGAATTGCGCCGCGCCGGCTATGCCGGCAGCCTGGCCACGGGCGCACTGGCGGCGGGCGGCACGCTCGGCATCCTGATCCCGCCGTCCATCGTGCTGGTGATCTACGCCATCCTGTCCGAGCAGAATGTTGCCAAGATGTTCGCGGCGGCCTTCCTCCCTGGCGTCCTCGCGGCACTGGGCTACATGCTCGTGATCGGCATCGTCGTGCGCCTGAAACCCAGCCTCGCCGGCCGCATCGAGCCCATGCCCTGGCCTGAACGGTGGCGCGCGCTGGGCGCGGTGTGGCCGGTGCTGCTGATCTTCGTGACCGTCATCGGCGGCATCTACAGCGGCATCTTCACGCCCACCGAGGGCGCGGCCGTCGGTGCCGTCGCCACCGCGCTGCTGGCGGGGTGGCGCGGCGGCCTGTCGCGCGAGAAGCTGCAGCGCGCCTTCGAGGCCACGGCGGCGGGCACCGCGATGGTGTTCATGATCGTGCTCGGCGCGGCGGCCTACAACAACTTTCTGGCGCTGTCGCAACTGCCGCAGGAGCTGGCCGGCTGGGTCGGCACGCTGGGGCTGGGGCCGTATGCGGTGCTGACGGCGATCCTGCTCTTTTACGTGGTGTTCGGCTGCGTGATGGACTCGCTGTCGATGATCCTGCTGACGATCCCGATCTTCTTCCCCATGATCTCGGGGCTGGACTTCGGCCTGCCGCCGGAGGAAACGGCGATCTGGTTCGGCGTGCTGGTGCTGATCGTCGTCGAGGTGGGCCTGATCACACCGCCGGTGGGCATGAACCTGTTCGTCATCCAGTCCATGGCGCCGGAGATCCCCATCATCGAGACCTACCGCGGCGTGTGGCCCTTCGTCCTCAGCGACCTGGTCCGCGTGGTCCTGCTCATGCTGTTCCCGATGATCACGCTGGTGGCGCTGCGCGTCTGACTCCGGCGCCGGCCGGGGTGCCGCCGCGCTGGGTCGAACCGATGCCCGGCTTCAGCGGCTGGCGCTCTTCTTCGCCGCCGCCGTCTTGCGCGCCGCCGAACCATTGCTCTTCTTCAGCAGCGCGTCGAGGTTCTTCTCGATTTCGTGCTCGATGGTCCTGCTGAACGCCCCGAGCAGGAAACCGAGCTTGGCGTCGAGGTCGAAGTGGTCGGGAGCCACGATCAGGCGGCCGCTGACACCGGTGCGCTTGAACTCCACGGTGTCGCTCAACTCACCTTCGATCACCGTGCAGGCCATGTCGAACTTCTGCTCCACCTGTTCGGCCCAGGCCCACGCCACCTTGCGCGCCCTGGCCAGGCCCAGCTGGTGGTCACGGTGGATGCGGATGTCGGCCATGGCGCTGTTCCTGTTCAGGGTGGGGTGACGAGTTTGGCGCGGCGCTGATCCTTCGGCAAGGCGGCCAGCCGCTGCACCTCGGCGTAGAAGCGGGGGAAGTCGCCGCCGCTGCTTTCGAACAGGCGCTCGAAGGCCGGCACCAGCTCGTGGTACGCCGCCTGCACGCCGAAGGCGGCGTTGTTGGCGCGCTCGAACCAGCCGTCGTAACCGGCAAAACCGCCCCAGCGCCCGGCCTTGAGCGCAGCGTATTCGACGCGCATGGCGGCCAGCACCGCGGCCTTGCGCTCGCGCTTGGTGGCGTCGGGCAGCGCGCTGGCATAGACGGCCTCGAGTTCATCGCGGGTCTTGAACACCAGCGCGCGGAAGTCCTGCCGCCGTGCCTCCAGCGCCGCGTATTCGGCCTGCGCCTGCGGCGAGGCACGACGTTGCAGCCAGCGCGCGCCGCCTATGCGTTCCACCGCGGTGGCGAAGGACTCGTTGAAGGTGGTGTCGTCGTCGGCGTAGGCAACCTGGTGCGCCAGTTCGTGAAAGACCATGCGCGCCAGTTCACCCTCGGGCCAGTGGATGAAGGTGTTGAGCAGCGGGTCGCCGCCGATCCAGTTGGTCCAGCCCAGCGTCGAATAGGCGTGCACGCCGTAGACGCTGACCTCCCAGCCTTCGCCCCGCAGCTGGGCCGCCAGCGCGTCGGCACCGTCGCGGCCGAAGTAGCCGCGGTAGCCGACGCAGCCCACGACCGGAAAGCACCAGGTCTTGAGCGTCAGCGACAGCTCGGGCGCGGCGACCACGTTCCAGACCACGGCGCTGCGCTGCAGGTCGGCGTAGCTGCGGTAGCTGGTGTTGTCGGGCAGCTTCAGCTCGCTGACGGCGAAATCCCGCAGTCGCTGGCTGAGCTGCAGGCGTTGGCGCAGCGGCGCTGCCGTACTGCCGTCTTCCAGCCAGTCGACCACCGGGCGCGAGCGCTTCATCACGTCGAGGTGACCGCCCGCCGCCTGCGCGTAGTAGCCCAGCGTGCTGCAACCACTGCCCAGGCACACCGCGGCAACGGCGAACACGGCCGTCGCCAGGACCGAGCCGCTCGCCATCAGCCAGGACGCCCTGCGCGCCACATTCAGGCCGGCGCCACCTCGACCAGGCAGTCGTAGAACGACGGCGCGCGGCCGATGTCGGTGAGCCGCTGGTGGGTGAGCTGGTTGACATTGGTGCCGGCGAGGCCGAACTTGCGCCACCACACGCCCAGGCCGTTGACGACGCCGGGGCGGGCGCGCTCGCTCACGTCGGCCTTGCAGCGGTATTCGCCGCGGTCGTTGAAGACACGCACGACGGCGCCGCTGGCGATGCCGCGCGCGGCAGCGTCCCGCGGGTGGATCTCCAGCAGCGGTTCACGTTCGGCGGCGCGCAGGCTGGGCACGTTGACGAAGCTGGAGTTGAGGAAGTTGCGCGCCGGCGGCGAGATCATCGCCAGCGGATAGCGCGCCGCCAGTTCGGGCGCGGACTGCACGCTCTCGTAGTTGGGCACGTGGTCAGGCACGCCGAGTCCCGGCGCGTCGGCGACCGCCTTGCCGCTGGCGGTGGGGAAACCACCTTCGGCAAACGGCGCATCGGCGACGTTCAGTTTGGCCCAGCCGCGGTCGCGAAGCTGCACGGCGTCGACGCGGTCGGCCTCGAAGGCGCCGCGCGCCATCGCTTCGTCGGCGTCGGCAAAGCAGTCGTCGCTGTAGCCCATGCGCGCCGCCAGCGCGCGGAAGATCGCGGCGTTCGAGCGTGCCTGTCCCAGCGGTGTTATCGCCGGTTCGTTGAGCAGCGCATAGGTGTGGCCGTAGGACGCGTGCGCGTCCCAGTGCTCGAGCTGCGTCGTCGCCGGCAGGACATAGTCCGCATGGTCGGCGGTGTCGGTGAGGAAGTGCTCCAGCACCACCGTGAACAGGTCTTCGCGCGCGAAGCCACGCGCCACCTTTGCACCTTCGGGCGCCACCGCCACCGGGTTGCTGTTGTAGACGACGATGGCCTCGATCTTCGGGCCGAAACCGGGCGCGGCCTCGCGCAGCAGGTCGTCGCCGATGGTCACCATGTTGATGGTGCGCGGCGTGCGCCCGGCCAGCAGGTCGGGCCGCTGCAGCCAGGCAT
>JACZKT010000628.1 GCA_014859905.1 Rubrivivax sp. | reverse complement strand
GGGCGGCCGCCAGCCGCGTCCGCGGCGCCGGGGGCGGGCCGGCAGCGGTCGGGGCAGGTGTCGGGTCTTCGACCATGGTGCCGCTAGAAGGCGATGCCGACGCTGAAGTGCAGCCGCGAGCGGCGCGTTTCGTGGCCCCAGGCCCAGTCCAGCCGCAGCGGCCCGACGGGGCTGCGCCAGCGCAAGCCCACCCCGGCGCCCCACACCGGCTGCAGCGCCGAGAAGCTGTTCGCCGCGTTGCCGGCGTCGACGAACACGGCGCCCCACAACGACGGCATCGAGCTCACGATGGGCCGTGCCAGTTCGGCGCTGGCCGTCAGCAGCACCGTGCCGCCGCCGACCACGCCGTCGACCTCGGGGCCGAGGCTGCGGTAGGCGTAGCCGCGTACCGAATCGTCGCCGCCGGCGCGCCACTTCTGCGACTCCGGCACGACCATGTTCTCGCGCAGGAAGACCTGGCCGACCTCCAGCCGCGTCTGGCTGTACCAGGTGCGGCCCAGCGGCAGGTAGCCGGTGATGCGGCCGTAGGCGCGCTGGAAGATGCCCGAGCGGGCGTCGGTGCCGTGCGAGAGGCCGACGCCGGCCTGGCCGGCGAAAGTGAAGCCCACGGTGGGCAGGATGACGCTGTCGAGTTCGCGCCAGACGCCGTGGTAGTTCAAGGACAAGGCGAACGCGCTGGTTCGGATGTCGTTGAGCGCGTGCCGCTGCGAGCGCTCGGCCTCGACGAAGTAGAGGCGTTCGATGCGCTGCGTGTCCTGTGTGCGGCCGACGCGCAGGCGCTGCGACAGCACGGTGTCGGAGTCCGACTCCTGGTTCTCGACGGCGCCGCCGATGAGGTTGCGGTACAGGTTTTCGCCGGGGTGGCTGCTGAGCTCGCCGCCCCAGGCCTGGCGTCTCTGGCCCCACTCGGCCTTGTTGCGCGTCGACGCCGCGAAGCCGAACACGCGCCGCCAGGCATGCTCGACCGAGGCCCGCGGGCCGTTGTTGGAACTGAAGCCGACGCCGAAGGTGTAGACCTGCAGCGGCGACTCGCGCAGCTGCGCGACGATGCGCGCATCGGCGGCCTGCGCCGGGTCGGGGTCCAGCGTCACGTTGACGCTCTCGAACAGGCCCGACTTGGCCAGCCGGTCCTGGAAGTCGAGGATCAGCGTCTCGGTCACCGGCGCGCCGCGCGGCGCCGCGGCGAGGTTGCGCACCGTCTGGGCGTCGTGCGCGACCAGGCCTTCGATCTGCAGCTTGCCGTAGCGGAACAAGGGCCCGCTTTCGGCGACCAGGAACAGGCGCACCTCGTTGCGCGCCACGTCGACCTCGGCGCCGGTGCCGGTCCAGGCGGCGCTGGCATAGCCTGCCGCGCGCAAGCGGGCCATGGCATTGGCCTTGGCGTCGCTCCAGTCGCTGTTGCGGAAGTCGCTGCCCACGGGCAGCTCCCAGCTCCGGCGCAGGGACTGGAGGGTTTCGACGGCATGGCCGTCGCCGGCAGCGGCACCGCGTTCGAGTTCGCCTTCGGCCTCGATCGTGACGCGCGAGATGCGCGCCCGCGTGCCGGGCTCGACGCGCAGGCGCACGACATCGGGCTGGCCGGCAGCGCGGCCCGGCGCACGCTCGAGCATCACCTGGGGCGTGAAGTAGCCTTCGGTCTGCAGCAACTCGGCCACCTGTGCCGGCGTGGCGTCGATGAGGCGTGACCATTCGGAGTCGTCGATGTCGTCGCGCGTCAGGCCGCCCAGGCGCACCAGGTCGAGGTGGCGCTCCAGCAGCGTCTTCAGCGCGGCGGGGGCTTCGATCTCGACGCTGACACCGAGTGTGGAGCTGTGCTGTTCCTGCTCGGCGCTGCGCGGGCCAGCCGCTTGGGTGCCGGCAGCGGCCGCAGCCGGCTGCCGCGGTGCACCGAGCATGGCGCAGCCCGAACACATCAGCAGCGACAGCAGGGCCGCCGGCCACGCTGCGTGCAGGCGTTTCATTTGCCGAGCAGCCGCATCGCGCCTTCGAGTCCGGCCAGTGTCAGCGGGAACATGCGCTGGTTCATCAGCTGCTGCACGATGGCGATGCTCTGCCGGTATTGCCACACGCCCTGCGGCTCGGGGTTGATCCAGGCGAACTTCGGAAAGGCCTGCGTCAGCCGCTGCAACCATTCCAGCCCCGGCTCCTCGTTGTTGTATTCGACGCTGCCGCCGGGCTGCAGGATCTCGTACGGGCTCATCGTGGCGTCGCCGACGAAGATCAGCTTGTAGTCCTTGTTGTACTTGCGGATGAGGTCCCAGGTGGCGAACTTCTCGCTGTAGCGGCGCCGGTTGTTCTTCCACATGAAGTCGTAGACGCAGTTGTGGAAGTAATAGAACTCCAGGTGCTTGAACTCGGTCTTCGCGGCGCTGAAGAGTTCCTCGACGCGGTGGATGTGCTCGTCCATGGTGCCGCCGACGTCCATCAGCAGCAGCACCTTTACCTTGTTGTGGCGCTCGGGCACCATCCTGATGTCCAGCATGCCGGCGTTGGCGGCCGTGCTGTGGATGGTGTCGTCGAGGTCGAGTTCGTCGAGCGCGCCTTCGCGGGCGAAGCGGCGCAGCCGGCGCAGCGCGACCTTGATGTTGCGCGTGCCCAGCTCCTTGGTGTCGTCGTAGTCCTTGTAGGCGCGCTGGTCCCAGACCTTGACCGCGCTCTTGTTGCGGCCCGCCGCCTGGCCGATGCGGATGCCCTGCGGGTTAACGCCATAGGCGCCGAAGGGGCTGGTGCCGCCGGTGCCGATCATCTTGCTGCCGCCTTCGTGGCGTTCCTTCTGCTCCTCGAAGCGCTTCTTCAGCGTTGCCATCAGCTCGTCCCAACCCATCTTCTCGATCGCGGCCTTGTCCTCGGGGCTGAGTTCGAGCTCCAGCGTCTTCTTCAGCCAGTCCAGCGGCACGTCCTGCGTGAAGTCGGTCAGCATCTCCACGCCCTTGAAGTAGGCGCCGAAGGCACGGTCGAACTTGTCGTAGTTCGCCTCGTTCTTCACGAGGGAGGTGCGGGCGAGGTAATAGAACTCGTCCACCGACGGGCCGATGACCCCGGCCTGCAGGGCCTGCAGCAGCGTCAGGTACTCCGTCACGGATACCGGCAGCCTGGCCGCACGCAACGTGTAAAGGAAGTTGATCAGCATGGTTCCAGCCCGATAGGGCTATTGTGGTCCCTCCTATGGGAAGGGCTGTGCACGACCCGCCTATGACCAACTCGCAGCTCTTGCTTGCCGTGATCCTGATTCAGCAGGGCCTGTTCGGCGCCGTCTGGGCCGTGGCGGCGCGGCTGGGGCTGTCGCGACGCCCGGCCCGCCACTGGGCAGCCGCCAGCGGGCTGGTGGTGGCCGGCATGTCGCTGATGCTGGCGCGCGGCCAGGCGTCGCCGTGGCTGACGATGGCCCTGGCCAACGCCCTGCTCCTGCTGTCGTTTGTCCTCTTGCGGCGTGGCCTCCAGATCTTCGGGCGTCTTGTGCCCACCGATAGGGAACACACGACGGTGATGGCGCTGGCGGTCGCTGGTCTGGTAGGTGCGGTGGCCGTGGGCAACCCCATCCTGCCGGCCGTTATCGTGGCCTCGATCGCGCTGGGTTGGACTTTGCTGCGTTCCGCCAGCGAGGTGCGGCGTTCGCTGGAGTCGGAGTTCGGTCGCGGCCCGGCTCGCTGGTGCGCGCTGCCGGGCGCGGTCATCGGCTCGCTGTTCGTCTTGCGCGGATCCTTGGCGCCGCTGCTCGGTCCGGAGATCGCCGGACCGATCAGCGATCCGGGGTCCGGAAATGTGACGATGGCCATTGCCGCTTTGATCTTCGGCCTCGTGATCAACACCATGCTTTTCGCGATGACCATCGTCCGCCTCGTGCGACGCCTGCAATACCAGTCGGACCACGACGTGCTGACCGACCTGCTGAACCGGCGCGCGATGGAACGGCTGCTCGAGGCCGAAGCGCAGCGGCAGCGCCGCTTCGGCACCGGTTACGCCGTCCTGTCGATCGACATCGACCACTTCAAGCAGATCAACGACCGCTGGGGCCATGCCACCGGCGATGCCGTGCTGGTGCAGGTGGCCCATGCCCTGCGCGACGCGTCGCGCGAAGTCGACCGCGTGGCGCGCACCGGGGGCGAGGAGTTCTGC
>JACZKT010000627.1 GCA_014859905.1 Rubrivivax sp. | reverse complement strand
GATCCTGACGATGGTGGCGGCCGGCGGAGCGGTCGTCCGGGACCGCCACATCCGGATCGAGGCGGTGTTCATCGGCGGTTCTCCGGCGCGCCGCAGGCGGCTCGCGATGCTGTCGGCGATCGCCACGATCGTCACCTTCCTGATCATGTTCGGGCTCGGCCTGCGCCTGTTCTGGGACGACTACCGCTACGAAGTCACGTCGCCGGGCATCGGCGTGCCGCAGTGGTGGTACACGGTGGCCCTGCCGGTGTTCGCGCTGGCCATCGCCGCGCGCGCCTTGCAGCAGTTCGTGCGCGTATGGAGGCGCGCTTGAGCGGCGTCCTCATCTTCGCCGCCTTCGTGGCCTTGATGCTGGCCGGCGTGCCGATCGGCGTGGCGCTGATGCTGGGCGGCGCGGTCGGCATCGGGTTGGCCGAACTGGGCTGGATGTCGCTGCCGAACAACTTCTACGCCGGCATCGCCAAATACCCGCTGCTGGCGCTGCCGATGTTCGTGCTGGTGGGCGTGATCTTCGACCGCTCGGGCGTCGCGCAGCGGCTGGTGCGCTTTGCGATGGCCATCGTCGGCCGCGGCCCGGGCATGCTGCCGATGGTGGCGATCCTGGTGGCGATGTTCCTGGGCGGCATCTCCGGCTCCGGCCCGGCCACGGCGGCGGCGGTGGGCGGCGTGATGCTGGTGGCGATGGCGCGCGCCGGTTATCCGCCCGCCTACTCGGCCAGCGTCGTCGGCGCGGCGGCGGCGGTGGATATCCTGATCCCGCCGTCGATCGCCTTCATCGTCTATTCGGTGCTGGTGCCGGGGGCCTCGGTGCCGGCGCTGTTCGCCGCCGGCCTGTTGCCGGGCGTGCTGACCTCGATCGCGCTGATCGTGCCGGCCGTCTGGCTGGCGCGCCGGCACGGCTTCGGCGCACAGGAGCAGGTGGAGCCGCGACCACCGTTCTGGCCGTCGCTGCGCGAGGCCAGCTGGGGCCTGGTGGCGCCGGTGCTGATCCTGGGCGGCATGCGCGCCGGCTGGTTCACGCCGACCGAGGCCGCTGTCGTCGCCGTGTTCTACGGGCTGTTCGTCGGCATGGTCGTTTATCGCACGATCGGCTTGCGCGACCTGGGGCGCATCCTGGCCGACGCTGCCGAGACCTCGGGCGTGATCATGGTCGTCATCGCGCTGGCCAGCATCTTCGCCTACGCCGTCAGCACGCTGGGGCTGGTGGACCCGATCACGCAGTTCATCACCGGCAGCGGCCTGGGCTCCTACGGTGCGCTGGCACTGGTGGTGTTGGTGCTGCTGGCGGTGGGCATGGTGCTGGACGGGATCTCGATTTTTCTCATCTTCGTGCCGCTGCTGCTGCCGCTGATGCGCGCCTACGACTGGGACCCGGTGTGGTTCGGCGTCATCCTGACCTACATGGTGGCCATCGGACAGTTCACGCCGCCGATGGCGGTGAATCTGATGGTCTCGTCCAGGCTGGCCGGCGTGCGCATGGAGCAGACGGTGCGCTGGGTGCTGTGGTTCGTGCTGTCGATGCTGCTGCTGCTGCTGGTGCTGATCGCCTTCCCGGCGATCTCGCTGTGGCTGCCGCGGGCGCTGAACTATTGAGAGGGACTCGCGAGGCCGATCGATCAGGGCGGAAGCGGCGATGCCGCGACAATGCAGGCATGCACGCCCGCATCGCCGCATGACCCTGGACACGCTCGACCGCCGTCTGCTCGCCCTGCTGCAGGCTGATGCGCGCGCCAGCACGGCGGCACTGGCGCGCCAGCTCGGAGTGGCGCGTACGACGGTGCTGGCGCGGCTGACGCGGCTGGAGCGCAGCGGCGTCATCGTCGGCTACACGGTGCGCCTGGGGCAGGACGAGGCCGACCGCGGCGTGGAGGCCTTCGTCGGCATCGTCACCGAGCCCAAGTCGGCGCGCCAGGTGACGCTGCGCCTGGCGGCCCTGCCCGAGCTGCGCCAGCTCTGCAGCGTGAGCGGCGAGTTCGACTACATGGCGCTGCTGCGCGCCGAGTCCACGGCGCGGCTGGATGCGCTGCTGGACGAGATCGGCGCCATCGACGGCGTGCGCAAGACCACCACCTCGGTGCTGCTGGCCAGGCGTATCGACCGAACCACGCAGACATGAGCACGCCGCCCGGCCCCGAAGGCAAAGACGGCACTGCGCATCACCAAGGCACCCCTTTGAGCACCGACGGCTTCGACACCCTGCCGCTCGGCCCCGCCGTGCTGGCCACCCTGCAGCAGCTGGGCTATGCGCGCATGACGCCGATCCAGGCCGCCGCGCTGCCGCTGGCGCTGGCCGGGCACGACCTCATCGCCCAGGCCAGGACCGGCAGCGGCAAGACCGCGGCCTTTGCGCTGGCGCTGCTCTCGAGGCTGGACCCCGGGCGCTTCGACGTGCAGTCGCTGGTGTTGTGCCCGACACGCGAGCTGGCCGAACAGGTGACGCAGGAGATCCGCCGCCTGGCGCGCGCCGAGGACAACGTCAAGGTGCTCACGCTGTGCGGCGGCACGCCGATCAAGCCGCAGGCCGACAGCCTGGCGCACGGCGCGCATGTCGTGGTGGGCACGCCGGGCCGCATCATCGACCACCTCGACCGCGGCGGCCTGCAGCTCGGCGCGCTGAGCACGCTGGTGCTCGACGAAGCCGACCGCATGCTGGACATGGGCTTCATGGACGACATCGCCGCCATCGCCAGCCGCGCGCCCAAAGCGCGCCAGACACTGCTGTTTTCGGCCACCTACCCCGAAGGCATCAAGCAGTTGGCCAAGAAGTTCCTGCGCGACCCGAAGGAGGTGACGCTGGTGCAGCGTCCCAGCGGCACGCAGATCCGCCAGCGCTTCTACGAGGTGACCGAAGGCGAGCGGCTGCATGCCGTGGGCCTGCTGCTGGACCACTTCCGCCCCGTCAGCACGCTGGCCTTCTGCAACACCAGGCAGCAGTGCCGCGACCTCGTGGACGTACTGCAGGCGCAGGGCATCAGCGCGCTGGCGCTGCACGGCGACCTGGAGCAGCGCGACCGCGACCAGGTCCTGGTGCGCTTTGCCAACCGCAGCTGCTCGGTGCTGGTGGCCACCGACGTGGCGGCACGCGGCCTGGACATCGCGCAGCTCGAAGCGGTGATCAACGTCGACATCACGCCCGACATGGAGGTGCACACGCACCGCATCGGCCGCACCGGGCGCGGTGACGAAGCCGGCTGGGCCTTCAGCCTGGCCAGCGTCGACGAGATGGGCCGTGTCGGCCGCATCGACGCCATGCAGGGCCGTGAAAGCGAGTGGCACCCCTTGAGCGAACTCACGCCCGCCGGCGCAGCGCCGCTGCAGCCGCCGATGGTGACGCTGCAGATCCTGGGCGGGCGCAAGGAGAAGATCCGCGCCGGCGACGTGCTGGGCGCGCTGACAAAGGACGCCGGGCTGCAGGCAGGGCAAATCGGCAAGATCAACGTCAATGAGTTCTCCACCTACGTGGCGGTGGCGCGTGCAGCAGCGGCCAAGGCGCTGGCGGCGCTGAACGAGCGCCCGGTGAAGGGCAAGCGGGTGAAGGCGCGGCTGCTGACGTAGAGGCGTCAGGGGCAATGGCGGCCGCACGCGGAGATGGACTGCCTAGAATCGCGCCGATGTCCCGCCCCGAATTCACCTGCGACGTGCGCGTGCAGTACCTGCCCGAGCAGTCCCATCCGCCCGACGGGCCCTACGCCTTCGCCTATACGGTGACGATCCGCAACACCGGCGACATCACCGGGCAGCTGGTGGCGCGACACTGGATCATCACCGACGCCAGCGGCAACGGCGAAGAGGTGCGCGGCCTGGCCGTGGTCGGCCACCAGCCGCTGCTCAAGCCCGGCGAGCAGTTCGAGTACACGAGCTGGACGCGCATCACCACGCCGCACGGCCAGATGCGCGGCACCTACCTGTGCATGACCGAGGACGCGCACCCGTTCGAAGCGACGGTGGCCGAGTTCGAACTCGTCTTCCCCGGCCTTTTGCACTGACGTCGATGTCGGCATGGGACCTGACCGCGCTGGTCAACGCGGCCCATGCCAAGTCCGGCCGGGCCGACCGCCACCTGTGGCTGGTGCGCTTGATGGAGTGGCTGCGCCACGCACCGCGCAGCGTCATCGGCGCCGCCGCGGACGAAGCCAGGACGCCGCTGCCGGTGCTCAGGCTGCGCCACCTGCTCAACCAGCTCGACAAGAACGAAACGCTGCGCAGCGAGGTGCAGGGCATGATGCGCGCCTTCTGGCGCGACATCGACGCCGCCTCGCTGTATGCCGATTTCGGCTTCGGCTCGCGGCTGTCACTGGCCAGCGAGCTGCTGACGCGGCTGCAGGCGCGCGTGCTGCCCGGCACGCCTGAAACGCAGGACCTGGCGGCGCTGTTCCGACTCCTCTTCGAGCCCGCGGACGCAGAGTGGATCGAGGCCATCGACGCGGCCACGCTGCAGCGCGCGGCGGCCGTCCTGGTGCCCGGCGCCGAAGACTGGCGCCGGACGCTGCTGAACGCCATCACGATCCTGGTCAGCGCCGTGCATGCGGCCGGCTACACGCCGGCGCTGCGCCAGCGCATGGACGCTCAGACGCTGCAGGACGAACCCTTCCGACAGCTCACGGTCTCGGCCGGCGCGCTGCGCAGCGCCGTGCTCGAGGGCCACCACGCCGAGGCCCTGCGCGAGGCGGCCTACCTGCGCGCGCTGCTCGACACCTGCCGGCGCGCCGCCGCCAGCGTCACTTCGCACCTGGAGCAGTTCGGGGTCTCGGTGGACATCGTGTTCGACCTCGACCAGCTGCAGGGCCGCGCGCGCCGCATCGAGCAGCTGCTCGAATGCGTGCTGTCACCCGACCCGGCGCCGCAGTGGCGCCGGCTGCTGGCCGACCTGGTGCGCGAGATCGCCGAGGTGCGCGGCGTGCGCGCGCTGCTCGCACGCCACTACTCGCTGCTGGCACGCCAGGTGGCCGAGCGCAGCGCCGAGAGCGGCGAACACTACATCACGCGCACCAGCGGCGAGTACCGCGACATGCTGCGCCGCGCCGCCGGCGGCGGCGTGGTCATCGCCGGCACGACCTTCGTCAAGTTCGCCATCGCCGCCATCGGCCTGTCGGCGTTCTGGGATGGCTTCTGGGCCGGCGCCAACTATGCCGCCAGCTTCGTCATCGTGATGCTGCTGCACTGGACGGTGGCCACCAAGCAGCCCGCGATGACGGCGCCGGCACTGGCGGCGTCGCTGCCGTCGGCCGGCGGCACGGCCAGCGACGAGCAGGTCGAAGCCTTCGTCGACCGCGTGGCACAGCTGATCCGCTCGCAGGCTGCCGGCATCGCCGGCAACGTGGCACTGTGCGCACCGCTGGTGCTGGCGGCGCAATGGCTGGCCACGGCGGTGTTCGGTGCGCCGCTGGTGGGGGTCGAGGACGCCGAATACGTGTTGCACGACCTCACGCTGTTGGGCCCGACGGCGCTGTTTGCCGCCTTCACCGGCGTGCTGCTGTTCGCCAGCTCGCTGATCGCGGGCTGGGCCGAGAACTGGTTCGTGCTGCACCGCCTGGACAGCGCCATTGCCTGGAACCCGCGCATCGTGGCCACGCTCGGCGGCGCGCGCGCGCGGCGCTGGTCGAACTGGTCGCGTGCCAACGTCTCCGGATTGGCCGCCAACATCTCGCTGGGCATGATGCTGGGCCTGACCCCGGCACTGCTGGACTTCCTGGGCCCGCCGCTCGAGGCGCGGCACGTCACGCTGTCCAGCGGGCAGCTCGGTGCGGCGCTGGGCGCCCTGGGCGTGCCGCTGCTGGCCGAGCCGGTGTTCTGGTGGTGCGTGGCCGGCATCGCCGTCACCGGGGTCCTGAACGTGACGGTGAGCTTCTGGCTCGCCTTCAAGGTCGCGCTGCGTTCACGCGGCGTGCGCGTGAAGGACCGCAGCCGCATCGGCGCCGCGCTGCGGCGCCGGCTGCTCACGCAGCCGCTGTCCTTCGTCTGGCCGCCGCGCGGCTGAGCCAGCGCAGATTCAGGGACCGTCGTCCGGCGGCTCGCCGTCCTTGCGGCGGCCGCAGAACATCGTCCACCAGACGATGAACCCCAGCAGCGCGAGGGCCGCCAGCGCTTCCAGGATCAGCAGCCACATCGCAGCCTCCTTCGCAACATCTGTCAACCCGTGCTGGCGCGCGCCACCAGGTTGCCGCCGGCCCGGGCCAACGCGAAGGCGAAACGCAACACCGCCGGCAGCAGCGCATGCC
>JACZKT010000626.1 GCA_014859905.1 Rubrivivax sp. | reverse complement strand
AGGTACGGGTAGACGGTGAACAGGAAGTTGTGCACGGCGCTCATGCTCGGGCTCCGGGAAGGGGGGGTGGGACGGCGGCCTGGGCGGGCGGCCTCTTGATGACCTGGATCGGCTGCGGCTGGCCCGGCCGCGACTGGCCTTGCGTGGAACAACCACCGAAGGCCGGTGGCTCTTCCCAGCTCTCGTCGAGGTCGGGCTCCTCGGGCAGTTTCACCGCCTGGGCCTTCTCGCCGGCCAGGTCGAGCACGGCGGCCACGACGCTGGCGTAGGGGCTCTGGCGTTTGAGCAGGGCGCTGAAGATGACTTGCAGGATGTGCGAGATCTCGCTCAGAAACTCGCGCGCCAACGCGGGCGGCTGCGTCGATGCGTACTCCAGCACCACGGTCAGGTGGTCGGGCAGTTCGGCCTCACCCAGGTACAGACCGGCCTGCTCGTAGGTCTTGATGAGGTCGACCATCGCCGGTCCGCGGTCGCGCGAATCGCCGTGCACGTGTTCGAACAGATGCAGCGCGGTGCCGCGGCCGCGGTCGAACAGTTCGACATAGGCGGCCTCGGTATCCAGCGTGCGTGCGTTGCCCAGGCGGTCGAGCAGCGCGTCGAGTTCGGCCAGGCGGCCGAAGGTCAGCGCGCGTTCTGCGCGCAGCGCGTCGCGCAACTCGCCCAGGTGCTCGCGCAGGGCGGCGTCGGGGTAGCTCAGCAGATGCGCCAGCACCCGCAAAGTCAGGCTCATGTTGCGCATCTCATACCTCCGCCTTGATGGGGATGGTGCGCTTCTTCTCGCTGCCGAAGAGGCTGGTCTCGGTCACGCCTTCCGAGCAACCGTTGCCGAAGCTGAAGCCGCAGCCGCCGCGCACGTTGAAGGCGTTCTCGGCGTATTCGCGGTGCGTCGTGGGAATGACGAAGCGGTCTTCGTAGTTGGCGATGGCCATCACGCGGTACATCTCCTCGACCTCGGCGACGCTCATGCGCACCTGTTCGATGGCGGCGGCGTTGGCTTTGCCGTCGACGTGCTTGCTGCGCTGGTAGGCGCGCATCGCCAGCAAACGTTCCAGCGCCCGCACCACCGGCGCCGTGTCGCCGGCCGTGAGCAGGTTGGCCAGGTACTTGACGGGGATGCGCAGCTGGTTGACGTCGGGGATCTCGCCATTCGTTCCCACCTGGCCGGCGTTGGCCGCGGCAGTGATGGGCGACAGCGGCGGCACGTACCACACCATCGGCAGCGTGCGGTACTCGGGGTGCAGCGGCAGCGCCACCTTCCACTGCACCGCCATCTTGTAGACCGGGCTGTTGCGGGCGGCGTCCATCCAGTTGTCTGGAATCCCGTCGAGCCGCGCCTGCTCGATCACCTTGGGGTCGAACGGGTCGAGGAAGGTGTCGAGCTGGGCCTGGTAGAGGTCCTTGTCGCGCTCGACGCTGGCCGCTTCCTGGATGCGGTCGGCGTCGTAGAGCAGCACGCCGAGATAGCGGATGCGGCCGACGCAGGTCTCGCTGCACACCGTGGGCTGGCCGGCCTCGATGCGCGGGTAGCAGAAGATGCACTTCTCGGCCTTGCCGCTCTTCCAGTTGTAGTAGATCTTCTTGTAGGGGCAGCCGCTGACGCACATGCGCCAGCCGCGGCACTTGTCCTGGTCGATGAGGACGATGCCGTCTTCCTCGCGCTTGTAGATGCTGCCCGACGGACACGATGCCACGCACGTGGGGTTCAGGCAGTGCTCGCACAGCCGCGGCAGGTACATCATGAAGGTGTTCTCGAACTGGCCGTAGATGTCCTTCTGGATGTCGTCGAAGTTCCTGTCCTTGCTGCGCTTGGAGAACTCGCCGCCCAGGATCTCTTCCCAGTTCGGGCCCCAGACGATCTTCTCCATGCGCTGACCGGTGATCAGCGACCGCGGGCGCGCGGTCGGCGCGTGTTTCATCTCCGGCGCCGACTGCAGGTGGTCGTAGTCGAAGGTGAAGGGTTCGTAGTAGTCGTCGATCTGCGGCAGGTTCGGGTTGGCGAAGATGCGCATCAGCAGCTTCCACTTGCCGCCCTGGCGCGGGCTGATCGAGCCGTCGGCGTTGCGTATCCAGCCGCCGTTCCACTTGTCCTGGTTCTCCCATTCCTTGGGGTAGCCGATGCCGGGTTTGGTCTCGACGTTGTTGAACCAGGCGTACTCGACGCCGGGGCGGCTGGTCCAGACGTTCTTGCAGGTCACGCTGCAGGTATGGCAGCCGATGCACTTGTCCAGGTTCAGCACCATGCCGATCTGTGCACGGACTTTCATGCGCCTTCTCCTTGAGCTTGCACGAGTGCGGCGCGCTCATCGCCGCGCGGCGTGTCGAGCCAGTCGACCTTGTCCATCTTGCGCACGACCACGAATTCGTCGCGGTTGGTGCCGATGGTTCCGTAGTAGTTGAAGCCGTAGCTGAACTGCGCGTAGCCGCCGATCATGTGCGTGGGCTTGAGCACGATGCGCGTCACGCTGTTGTGGATGCCGCCGCGCACGCCGGTGATCTGCGACCCCGGCGTGTTGATGATCTTTTCCTGCGCGTGGTACATCATCAGCATGCCGGGGTTGACGCGCTGGCTGACCACCGCACGCGCCGCGATGGCACCGTTGATGTTGAAGACCTCGACCCAGTCGTTGTCCTCGACACCGGCGACCTTGGCATCGTCCTCGCTCAGCCAGACCACGGGGCCGCCGCGGTTCAGTGTCAGCATCATCAGGTTGTCGCTGTAGGTGCTGTGGATGCCCCACTTCTGGTGCGGCGTGATGAAGTTGAGCAGGATCTCCTTGTTGCCGTTGGGCTTGATGTTGTGGATACCCGAAGTCGTCTTCAGGTCCACCGGCGGCCGGTAGCTGCTCATGGCCTCGCCGAAGGCGATGACCCACGGGTGGTCCAGGTAGAACTGCTGCCGCCCGGTGAGGGTGCGCCAGGGGATCAGCTCGTGCACGTTGGTGTAGCCGGCGTTGTAGCTGACGGTCTCGCTCTCGATGCCGCTCCAGGTCGGGCTGCTGATGATCTTGCGCGGCTGCGCCTGGATGTCGCGGAAGCGGATCTTCTCGTCCTCGCGGTACAGCGCCAGGTGGGTGTGGTCGCGGCCGGTCTGCTTGCCCAGGGCCTGCCAGGCCTTCACCGCGACGTGGCCGTTGGTTTCGGGCGCCAGCTGCAGGATCACTTCGCAGGCGTCGATGTCGGTCACGATCTTCGGCATGCCTAGCGTCGCACCCTCGGTCAGCGTCTTGCCGTTGAGCTGGCCGAGCTGTTCGACTTCGGTGCCGGTCTTCCAGCCTATGCCCTTGCCGCCGTTGCCCAGCTTGTCCATCAAGGGGCCCAGGGCGGTGAAACGCTTGAAGACGTTCGGGTAGTCGCGCTCGACCACCGCGATCTGCGGCGCGGTCTTGCCGGGGATCAGCTCGCACTGGCCTTTCTTCCACTCCTTGACGTCGAAGGGCTGCGCCAGTTCGGCCGGGCTGTCGTGCATCAGCGGCGTCAGCACGACTTCCTTTTCCACGCCGAGGTGGCCGACGCAGACTTCGCTGAAGGCCTTGGCGAAGCCCTTGTAGATCTCCCAGTCGCTGCGCGATTGCCACACCGGGTCCACGGCGGTGGACAACGGGTGGATGAAGGGATGCATGTCGCTGGTGTTGAGGTCGTTCTTCTCGTACCAGCTGGCGGTGGGCAGCACGATGTCGCTGTACAGGCAGGTCGTGCTCATGCGGAAGTCCAGCGTCACCACCAGGTCGAGCTTGCCTTCGGGCGCCTGCTCGTGCCACACGACTTCAGCGGGTTTGGCATCGTCACGGCCCAGATCCTTGCCCTGGATGCCGTTCTCGGTGCCCAGCAGGTGCTTGCAGAAGTACTCGTGGCCCTTGCCGCTGCTGCCCAGCAGGTTGGAACGCCAGACGAACAGGTTGCGTGGCCAGTTCTGCGGCGCGTCGGGGTCCTCGCAGCTCATCTGCAGCGTGCCGTCCTTGAGCCCGCGCACGACATAGTCCTTGGCGTCCAGGCCGGCGGCGGTGGCATCCTTCACCACCTGCAGCGGGTTGGTCTTGAGCTGCGGCGCGCTGGGCAGCCAGCCCATGCGTTCGGCGCGCACGTTGTAGTCGATCATGCTGCCGCCGAACACCGCCTTGTCGGCCAGCGGCGAGACGATCTCCTCCATGCCCAGCTTCTCGTAGCGCCACTGGTCGCTGTGGGCGTAGAAGAAACTGGTGCTGTTCATCTGCCGCGGCGGGCGGATCCAGTCCAGGGCAAAGGCCAGCGGCGTCCAGCCGGTCTGCGGGCGCAGCTTCTCCTGGCCCACGTAGTGCGCCCAGCCGCCGCCGCTCTGGCCGATGCAGCCGCACATCATCAACAGGTTGATGACGCCGCGGTAGTTCATGTCGGCGTGGTACCAGTGGTTCATCGCCGCGCCGATGATGATCATCGACTTGCCGTGCGTCTTGTCGGCGTTGTCGGCGAACTGGCGCGCCACGGTGATGATCTGGTCGCGCGGCGTGCCGGTGATGCTCTCGGCCCAGGCCGGCGTGTAGGCCGCGTCGTCGTCGTAGCTCCTGGCGCCGCTGCCCAGGCCGCGGTCGATGCCGTATTGGGCGGCCTGCAGGTCGAATACCGTGGCCACCAGCGCATGGCGCTCTTCGCCCTCCTTGCCCAGGCGCAGGCGCACGGCCGGCACCTTGACATGGTTGACCTCGCCCTGCTGCGCATTGGACTTGAAGTGCGGCGTGGCGATGCCGCCGAAGTAGGGCAGGCCGACGTCGACCACTTGGTGCTCCTGCTCGCCGTCTTCCAGCACCGACAGCTTGAGCTTGACCTCGGCGCCGTGGCGCGCCTCCTTGGCTTCGAGGTTCCACTTGCCGACGTCGGCACGGTCTTCGGAGCCCCAGCGGAAGCCGATCGAGCCGTTGGGCAGCACGGCGCGGCCGTTGCTGTCGAAGGCGACGGTCTTCCACTCCGGGTTGTTGTCCTGGCCGAGCTTGCCGTTGAAGTCGCTGGCGCGCACATAGCGGTCGGGCACGTGGGTGACTCTGCCGTCGGGCAGCGTGTGCTCCTTGAGCATCACCAGCAAGGGCAGGTCGGTATAGCGGCGCGCGTAGTCGTCGAAGTACGTACTGCGCGTCTTGAAGTAGAACTCGTTCAGCGCCACGTGCCCCATGGCCATGGCCAGTGCGGCGTCGGTGCCCTGCTTGGGGTGCAGCCACAGGTCGGCCAGCTTGGCGACCTCGCTGTAGTCGGGCGTCACCGCCACCGTCTTGGCGCCCTTGTAGCGCACCTCGGTGAAGAAGTGCGCGTCGGGGGTGCGCGTCTGCGGCACGTTGCTGCCCCAGGCGATGATGTAGGTGCTGTTGTACCAGTCGGCGCTTTCGGGCACGTCGGTCTGTTCGCCCCAGATCTGCGGGCTGGCCGGCGGCAGGTCGCAGTACCAGTCGTAGAAGCTCATGCAGACGCCGCCGATCAGCGACAGGTAGCGCGAACCGGCGGCGTAGCTGACCATGCTCATCGCCGGGATCGGCGAGAAGCCGATGACGCGGTCGGGCCCGTGCGTCTTGATGGTGTAGACGTTGGCCGCGGCGATGAGCTGGTTCACTTCGTCCCAACTGCTGCGCACGAAGCCGCCCATGCCACGCACCTGCTGGTAGTCGCGCCGCGCCTCGGCGTCCTCGACGATGAGGCCCCAGGCGTCCACCGGCGTCTTGCTCACCTTCAGCGCCGCGCGCCAGCGCTCGAGCAGGCGGCCGCGCACCATCGGGTACTTCACGCGGTTGGCGCTGTACAGGTACCAGCTGTAGCTGGCGCCACGCGCGCAGCCGCGCGGCTCGTGGTTGGGCATGTCCCAGCGTGTGCGCGGGTAGTCGGTCTGCTGGGTCTCCCAGGTCACGATGCCGCCCTTGACGTAGATCTTCCACGAGCACGAGCCCGTGCAGTTGACGCCGTGCGTGCTGCGCACGATCTTGTCGTGGGCCCAGCGGTTGCGGTAGGCGTCTTCCCAGGTGCGGTCTTCGCCGGTGGCCACGCCGTGGTTGCCGGAGAAGGTCTCCTTGGGCAGTGTGAAGTGGGTCAGGCGGTCGAGGAAGTGGCTCATGGTGTCAGTTCCGGTTCCTTGGTTGCAGGGCGAGCGTGTGGGTTCCTATCCGGCGAACGCCGCGGAACCGGCTCTGCCGGGCCGCTGGCGTTGCCCCCTTGAGCGGGAGCGGCGTAGCCGCTGCGGGGGTGGTCGTCATTCAGCAGGGCATGGGCGCGTTCTTGCGGCTGTAGTACCACCAAGTCATGACGATGCAGGTGGCGTAGAAAAGGATGAAGGCATACAGGGCAGCATCGAGGCTGCCGGTCATGGCGATCGAGGTGCCGTAGCTCTTGGGGATGAAGAAGCCGCCGTAGGCGCCGATGGCCGAGCTGAAGCCCAGCACGGCGGCGGCCTCCATGTTGGCGTCCTTGACGGCCTGCTCCTGCGCCGCGTGGCCCCGGCCTTGAGCCGCACGCCGGCGCTCGGTGAGGAAGATCACCGGGATCATGCGGAAGGTGCTGCCATTGCCGATGCCGGCAAAGGCGAACAGGGCCATGAAGCTGACCAGGAAGCCCGTGAAGTTGCCGCCGGAGGACTGCACGGCGGCTGCGGCGCCGGTGCCGCCGTGCGGCAGGAACTGCAGCACGGCGACGACTCCGCCGGCCATGGCGATGAAGTTCCAGAAAGTGATGCGCGCGCCGCCGACCCTGTCGCTCAGCCAGCCGCCCAGCGGCCGCAGCAGCGCGCCGACCAGGGGCCCCAGCCAGGCGTAGTGCAGTGCGTTGATGCCCGGGAACTGGCTCTGGACGAGCAGCGGGAAGCCGGCCGAAAAGCCGATGAAGCTGCCGAAGGTGCCCAGGTACAGCCAGCACATCAGCCAGTTGTGCTTGCGCTTGAAGATCACGGCCTGTTCGGCGAAACCCGCCTTGGCGTCGGCCAGGTCGTTCATGCCGAACCAGGCCGCCAGCGCGCTGGCGGCAATGAAGGGCAGCCAGATGAAGCCGGCATTCTGCAGCCACATCGGGCTCGCGGTCGTGCCCTGGGTGACCGGCGCCGGCTCGCCACCCAGGGCGCCGAAGACACCGACGGTGATGACCAGCGGCACCACCAACTGAACGATGCTCACGCCCACGTGGCCGAGGCCGGCATTCATGCCCAGCGCGTAGCCCAGCCTCGCCTTCGGGTAGAAGAAACTGATGTGGGCCATCGAGCTGGCGAAGTTGCCGCCACCCAGGCCGCACAGCAGAGCAAGCCCGACCATCACCTCGTAGGGCGTGTCCGGGTCCTGCACGGCCAAGCCCATGCCCAGGGCCGGCAGCAGCAGGCTGGCGGTGGCCAGTGCGGTGAAACGCCGGCCACCGACGACGGGCACCGCGAACGCATAGAAGATGCGCAGCGTGGCACCGCACAGCGCGGGCAGCGCGGCCAGCCAGAACAACTGGTTGGTCGAGAAGCGGAAGCCGGCCGCGGGCAGGTTGACGACCACCACCGACCACACCATCCACACCGCAAAGGCCAGCATCAAGGCCGGGATCGACAACCACAGGTTGCGCGTCGCTACGCTGCGGCCGCTGCGCGCCCAGAACCCCGGATCCTCGGGGTTCCAGTGGACGATCACACGCGTGGCAGCCACGCGGCGCGATCGTTCATCCGGCGCTGCGCCGGTGCGGGCGGGCGCCATCATCACGGGTTCTTCACGTAGGCGTTGCGGCGCAGATAGAACCACCAGTTCAGCACCAGGCACAGCGCGTAGAAGATGGCGAAGCCGTACATCGCGTATTGCGGTGTGCCGGCCTTGATCTGCTGGCCGATGACAACCGGCGCGATGAAGGCGCCATAGGCGGCCACCGCCGAGGTCCAGCCGAGCACGGGGCCGGCCTGGGTGCGGTCGAAGATGACGCCGATGGTGCGGAAGGTGGAACCGTTGCCGATGCCGCTGGCGAAGAACAGCACCATGAAGAGGCCCAGGAACATCGGGAAATACTGCTCGGGCGTGGCCGAAGCGTAGGCCTGCATCATCACGTAGCCCACCGCCACCGATGCCATCGCCATCACCACCGAGATGACCTGCGTGACGATCGAGCCGCCGACCTTGTCGGAGATCCAGCCGCCGAGCGGGCGCACCGCCGCACCGATGAAAGGCCCCATCCAGGCGTAGGTCAGCGCCGACGGCGCGTTCGGGTTCTTCAGCGTGTGCTGCAGCACGCCGTTGGCGTCGGGCACGTGCTGGAAGCCGAAGATCACGGTGATGGCCAGCGGCAGTACCATCGAAAAGCCGATGAACGAGCCGAAGGTGACGATGTACAGCGCGGTCAGCGACCAGGTGTGCTTGTTGCTGAAGATCGCGAACTGCTTCTTCACGCCCTCCTTCATCTCGCCGAAGGCGGCCAGTTTCATGACCAGCAGCGCCAGGACGATGTCCAGCGGGATCGCCACCCACATGCTCAGCACGCCCAGCCCGGTGGGTGCGGGCAGGTACAGCCAGAGCATGAAGATGGCGGGCACGAAGGCCAGCGTGTACAGGTAGGTGATCTTGGCGAACGCGACGATGGGCGTCCCGGTGTTGGGCGAGACCGTCTTCAGGTTGTTCATGCCGAACCAGCACAGGATCGACAGCGGCACCAGTGACAACACCCAGGCGAAGCCGGCGTTCTGGATCCAGGTCGGCGTGCCGGCGGCGATCTTGCCGAGGATCCAGCCGCTGTCCTTGACCAGCGTCATCGGCTCGCCGCCGAAGACGCCGAACAGCCCCACCGTCATGACCAGCGGGATGACGACCTGCATCGTCGTCACGCCGAAGTTGCCCAATCCGGCGTTCAGGCCCAGCGCCGTGCCCTGCAGCCGCTTCGGGAAGAAGGTACTGATGTTGGACATCGAGCTGGCGAAGTTGCCGCCGCCCACGCCCGACCACAGTGCCATCAGCTGGAACACCCACAGCGGCCAGTCGGGGTGCTGCAGGGCGATGCCGGTGCCGATGGCCGGCGCCAGCAGCATCGCGGTGGTCAAAAAGATGGTGTTGCGCCCGCCGGCCAGGCGGATGAAGAACGAGGCCGGGATGCGCATCGTGGCACCGGCGATGCCGGCGATCGCAGTCAGCGTGAACAGCTCGGCCTGGGTGAACGGGAAGCCCAGGTTGAGCATCTGCACCGTGATGATGCCCCACATGCCCCAGACGGCGAAGCCGCACAGCAGCGCCGGCACCGAGATCCACAGGTTGCGGTAAGCGATCCGCTTGCCGGTGGCTTCCCAGAAGGCGTCGTCCTCCGGGCGCCAGTCTGCGATGTCGTTGCCGCTGTTGCCCGACGGCGCAACGGCGCCGTTCTTGATGGAGGTGTTCATGACGATTCCAGCGTATGCGATTGGCGGCGGCTTCAGCCCTGCAGGCTGAAGCCCTTGGACTTCGAACCCATGAGCTCGGTCTTGCGCACTTCGGTCCAGTACATCCAGATCAGCGACACCCAGACCACGCCGTACATCAGCATGAAGGCGCTGGAGCGGATGCCCGTGAGGTCCACCAGCGCGCCGAACATGATCGGCAGCACGAAACCGCCGAGCCCGCCGGCCAGGCCGACGATGCCGCTGATGGCGCCGATGTTGTGCGGGTACTCGTCGCTGATGTACTTGAAGACGCTGGCCTTGCCGAAGGCCCAGGCGATGCCCAGGATGAACATCAGCACCGTGAAGGTATAGACGTTGAGGCCGATGTTGAAGGTCTTCGGGCCGTCGACGGTGAGGATCGTCATCTCGGTCTGTGGGTAGGACAACAGGAAGAGGCAGATCCAGCTCACCCACATCACCCACCAGGTGACCTGGTGGGCGCCGAACTTGTCGGACAGGATGCCGCCGAAGGCGCGCAGCACGCCGCCGGGCAGCGAGAAGGCGGCGGCCAGCAGCGCCGCGATGCGGATGTCGAGGCCGAACTCGCCCACGTAGTACTGCACCATCCACAGGCTCAAGGCGACGTAGCCGCCGAAGACGATGCTGTAGTACTGGCAGTACTTGAGCACCTTGGGGTCCTTGAGCGCCTCGAGCTGTTCGACGAAGCGAACGTTGGACGGCGCGAGGTGCGTCGGGTCGCTGTGGCTGAAGAACCAGAACAGCACCAGGGTGCCGAGCATGATCGCGGCGTAGACCTGCGGCACCATGGTCCAGCCGAAGGCCACCACCAGCGCCGGTGCCAGGAACTTGTTCACCGCCGCGCCCGAGTTGCCGGCGCCGAACACGCCCATCGCCATGCCCTGGCGGTGGCGCGGGAACCAGCGCGCCACATAGGGCGTGCCGACCGAGAACGAGCCGCCGGCGAGGCCGAGCACGAGGCCGATGACGAGGAAGTGCCAGTAGGCCGTGGCATACGACATCAGGTAGATCGCCGGCACCGTGACGGCCATCAGCACCGCCAGCACGATGCGGCCGCCGTACTTGTCGGTCCAGATGCCCAGCGGCACGCGGATCAGCGAGCCCGACAGCACCGGCATCGCGGTGAGCAGGCCGAATTCGGTGGCGTTCAGGCCCAGCGTCTTCTTGATCGGGATGCCGATGACGCCGAACATCATCCAGACCATGAAACACACCGTGAAGGCCAGCGTGCTGACGATCAGCACCGACCAGGCCTGACGGGGGTTCTTGATGCTCTGCGGGGCCATGCCTTTGCTCCTTGGGGATGGGCATGACTGTGGCCGGGCGCGGCGGCGGCGCCTATCCGCCTGGCGGGCAGGTGCGGCGCGGCAAAGGAACGATGGCGCTGCGCCGCGGCATCGTCCGAAAGAACTACCCGGCCGGGGGCCGGCGGGCGGCTGGTCTCAGGTCACTGCATGCGAGCGCCGCCGGCGGCGCGATCCAGCCGACCCAGCCCGAGAGGTGCTCAGCCGAACAGCCCCATGCGCTGCGCTTCCAGGGCCACCTCGGCGCGCGAGCTGACGTTGAGCTTGCGGTAGATCTGCTTCACGTAGTCGGCAATCGTGTGCCGGCTCAGGCCGAGCTGCACGCCGATCTCGGGCAGCGTGTAGCCCTTGGCCACGCGCAGCAGGACTTCGCTCTCGCGCTCGGTGAGGCTGACGGTGGGCACGGCGTTGGCGGCCCGTTGCGGCTTGGCCTTGACGCTGAAATGGGCCATCACGCGCCGCGCGATCGACGGCGACAGTGGCGGCTCGCCCTGGCTGATGCGATGCAGCTGCTCGGTGATCAGCTCGCGCGGCTGTTCCTTGAGGATGTAGCCGAAGGCGCCGGCCTGCAGCGCCGGGAACAGGTGCTCGTCGTCGTCGTGGATGGTCACCACCACGCTCTGCGCCTCGGGCTGCACGTCGCGCAGCTGGGTCACCACGTCGACACCGCTGCCGTCGGGCAGGCCGAGGTCGATCAGCGCGAGGTCGAACTTGATCGCCTTGACGAGTTCGATGGCGTCGTGGACACGCGCGCTCTCCGACAACTGCGCGCCCGGGAACACCTCGAGCACGAGCTTGCGCAACCAGGCCCGGATCTCGGGCAGGTCTTCGAGCAGCAGGATGGTCTTCATTGGGCTGACACCGTGGGCGACTTCGATGTTATCGGCGCGCCCGTGGCCGTTCATGAGCCCTCGATGGCACGATCCAGTGGAACCGTGAGGCGGATCACGGTTCCGTACCCCGTGCCCGACTCCACCAGGCACTGCCCCTGCAGTTGCTTGGCACGGCTCTTCATGCTCGCCAGGCCGTGGCCGCGGTCCAGCCGATGGTCGATTTCGTTGCTGATGCCGTCGCCGTTGTCCTGCACCACGAGCTGGAAGTCGCCGTCGGCGATCGACGCCGTCACCGAACACAGCGTGGCGCCGCTGTGCTTGATGATGTTGCTGGTGGCCTCGCGCAGGATGCGCGTGGTCTGCACGTAGGCGCGTGCGCTCAGCGTTTGCGGCAGGTCTTCGGGCGCTTCCCACTCGCCTTCGATGCCGGCCTGCGCCAGCCGCGACACGACCTCGGCGCGCCAGTCGCCCAAGGCGTCGGCCAGGCGCACCGGCCTGCCGGTGAGGCCGCGCACCGACAGCCGCATCTCCTCCAGCGCCTCGCGCGCCAGCGTCGAGATGCGTTCGGAATCGCTGGTGTGAACGATGGTCAGCAACTTGGCGCCGAGGTCGTCGTGCAGGTCGGCGGCGATGCGCTTGCGCTCGCGTTCGGTGACCTGCTCCACGCGCAACTCGGCGAGCTGGCGGAAGTCGTGCTCGATCTCGGCAGTGGCTTCGCGCACCCGCTGCTCCACCTGCAGCCGGGCGTGTTCGGACGCGTGCAGCGCATGGCCTTGCTGCTGCACCAGGCGCAGTCCCACCAGCACCAAGAGGATGGCCGCGACCAGCTGCGCCACCGGTGCAGCCAGCGGGCGCGCGCCGGCCCATGGTGCGGCGAGTTCGATGACCCCGGCCACCGCCATCGCGGCCAGCATCGTGGCCATCGGCCATGCGTTGCGCCGGCCTCTGGGCTGGTGCAGGAGCCAGACGGCCGCTGCCGACGCCACCTCCAGCGCCAGGATGGCGTACCAGACGGTGGCCGTGGTGTGCAGGTTCTGTGGCCCGGCAAGCATCAGCGACAGCGGCAGCGCCGCACCCTGCAGCGGCAGCAGCATGTCCACCCGCTTGTGCCGCACGCCGGCATGGCGCAGCAGGAACTGCACCGCCGCCCAGGCGATGAAGCCGAGCAGCGAACAGAGCAGGAACTCGGTGGCCGAGTGGCCGAGCGGCGAACTGCGCAGCCACAGCGGCACATCGGTCAGCGCCCAGCCGATCGCCCCTGCGCCGAAGTAGGCCAGGTGGCTCTCGCTGCGGTGGCTGAAACCCAGCACGAACATGAAGCCGCCCATCAGCAGCAGCGTCGCAGCCAGCGCCTGCGGGGCGCTCACCTGCAGCGCGGTGAAGCGGGCGTGACGCTGCGCCAGCTCGGACTGCCGGCCGATCGCCAGCGCCGACAGAGCGCCGGCGCGCCGGCGTGATCCGACCTCGGCGAGTTCGTGTCCGGCGACGCGGATGTCCAGTTCGTTGAGGCCGGGCAGCAACAGCGCCGGCGGCAGCACCACCAGTTGCGGGTGCCTGCAGTTGTTGCCGAGCGGCTCGGTCATGCGGCCGCCGCTGTGGATGAGCTGGCCGTTGAGGCGCACCTCGAGGTTGCTGCAGACATGCGCGACGTACAGGCCCAGCAGCTCGCCGCGCTCGAGCTCGGCCACGGGCTCGAAACGCACGCGGTACCACAGCGTGCCGGCGAATCCGGGCCGCGAGCGTGCCCACTCGTCGGGCAGCGTCACTTCTTCGGCTGCGGCGTCGGCCGGGAACGCCGGCCCGCTGCCCGGGGCCGCGATCGCGCTTCGGATGTCCAGCGTCTGCGCCGCGGCCGGCAGGGCGAGCAGGAGCAGCCAGGAGACCAGGGCCAGGATCACGGAGTGACGCATGAGGCGGCAGATTCTGCACGTGGTGCCGGGGGGCCGCCGCGCTGCGACAATGCGTGGCCGTGCGCAAATGCCCACCCTCGTGATCCGCCGCCACACCTTCGAAGCCCCCGACAACCGCCGCCTCGCGCACCTGTGCGGACCGCTGGACGCCCACCTGCGCAGCATCGAGGCTGCACTGGGCGTGCGTCTGGCACGGCGCGAGGCGAGTTTTCGCATCGACGGCCCGCGCGGCGCCGTCGACAGCGCCGTGCTGCTGCTCGACGCGCTGTACGAGAAGGCGCGCGAACCCATCGGCGAGCGTGCGCTGCAGCTGGCCCTGGTCAAGGTGACGGCGGCGGCAGCCCCGGCGCGCAGCGACACGAACGCCGCTGCGGACGGACCCGACGCCCCCGTCGTGCTGCACACGCGCCACGCCGACCTCAGCGGCCGCACGCCCAACCAGATGCAGTACCTGCGCCAGATGCTGGCGCACGACATCACCTTCGGCATCGGCCCGGCCGGCACCGGCAAGACCTTCCTGGCCGTGGCCTGCGCCGTCGACGCGCTGGAACGCCGCGGCGTGCAGCGCATCGTGCTCACGCGGCCGGCGGTGGAGGCCGGCGAGCGGCTCGGCTTCCTGCCCGGTGACCTGGCGCAGAAGGTCGACCCCTACCTGCGGCCGCTGTACGACGCGCTGTACGACCTGATGGGTTTCGACCGCGTCGCCAAGGCCTTCGAGAAGGGGCTGATCGAGATCGCGCCGCTGGCCTTCATGCGCGGTCGCACGCTGAACCACGCCTTCGTGATCCTCGACGAGGCGCAGAACACGACGCGCGAGCAGATGAAGATGTTCCTCACGCGCATCGGCTTCGGCAGCCAGTGCGTGGTCAACGGCGACGTGAGCCAGATCGACCTGCCGCAGGGCACGGCCAGCGGCCTGGTCGAGGCGGCGCAGGTGCTCGCGCGCGTGCAGGGCATCGCCTTCACGCAGTTCACCGC
>JACZKT010000625.1 GCA_014859905.1 Rubrivivax sp. | reverse complement strand
CGGCTACACGCTGCTGATGAGCTTGTCGTCGATCTCGATCCTGCCCGAGGCCGACAAGATCCTGGCGCGCAAGCCGCAGTACACGATCGACCAGCTCAGGCCGATCGCCCGTTTCACCGCCGACCCCACGGTGCTCGTCGTGCGTGCCGACGCGCCGTGGAAGACGCTGGGCGTATTCATCGCCGGCCAGAAGCAGCAGCCCGGCCGCTACAACTACGGCAGTTCGGGCAACTACGGCACCATGCACGTGCCGATGGAGATGCTCAAGGCCTCGGCCGGCTTCCACATGGTCCACATCCCGTACGCCGGCGCCGGGCCGGCGGTGCTGGCGCTGCTGGGCGGGCAGGTCGACGCGCTGTCCACCGGGCCGGCCAGCGTGCTGTCGCACATCAAGGCCGGCAAGCTGCGCGCGCTGGCGCATTGGGGCGACAAACCGCTGACGTCGATGCCCGAGGTACCCAGCCTGAAGAGCGCCGGCCAGCCGGTGCAGTTTGCGCAGTGGTCGGCGCTGTTCGTGCCGGCGGGCACACCCGAGGCTATCGTGCAGAAGCTGCGCGCGGCCGCGGCCAAGGCCGCCGCCGACCCGGCGGTGGTGCAGACCATCGGCCGCGCCGGCAGCCCGATCGAATACCAGGATGCGCCGGCCTTCCAGACCTACTGGGACGCCGACATGAAGGTCATGACCGAGGCGGTGCGGCGGATCGGGAAGGTGGAGTGAGCGCCGGGCGCAGGGGCACGCGGTGTGTGTCCGCCCCTGCTGAGCCTGCCCCCGTTCAGGCCAACGTCCCGGAAGGCCTGGAAACGAGCGGGAAGGCCGCCGGGTCGCGCAACGACTCGACGGCCAGGTCGACGTCAAGCTGCGGCCAGTAGAGGTGGTTCACTGTCGGGCGCTGAACGTCGGAAAGCTGCTCGATCGTCGCCTGCTTGAACCACGGGAATTGGGCGAACGGGACATTGAGCTCTTCGTCACCCAGCAGCAACCAGAACCCATGCCGGGAGACCTGGGTGACTTCAGCTTCCAAAGTGGCGGAGCCAGGCATCTTGGATCTCCTGGAGGTGCGCTTCGACTGCGGACTGCGCCTGCCGCACCTGTGCGAGCGACAGACCCACGTTGACGGCCAAGTGTACTTGCGGCGTCAACCAGAACTTGGCCTCGCCGTCCGGGTGGGCGACATGCACGTGGATGCGCGTCTCCTCGCGCGAGAAGAAGAACAATCTGAACTGTCCGACACGGGCGATGGTTGGCGCCATGTGCGCAGTATTGCGGGCCCTGAGCCGTACGGTCCAGTGGAACTTGACCCGCAGGCAAGGGGCAAGACCCCAACCCACCCGAGACGGTGGTGCATGAACTGCGTGCGGCCGCGGCCAAGGCTGCCACCGACCCGGCGGTGGTGCAGACCATCACCCGCGCCGGCAGCCCGATCGAGTACCTGGACGCGCCCGCGTTCCAGGCCTACTGGGACGCCGACATGAAGGTCATGACGCAGGGGGTGCGGCGGATCGGCAAGGTGGAGTGAGCCGTGAATCCAGCGCAGCCCAGCGGATGTCGATAGGCTTGCAGCCTTCCGCCCCACGGTACGAACACGCGCCATGAGCAAGCCGCTGCGCATCACCATCGACCCGGCCGTCTGCCACGGAAAGCCCTGCATTCGGGGGCTGCGCTATCCGGTCGAAAACGTACTGGAATGGCTGGCCTCAGGCATGAGCATCGAAGACATCCTGGCCGACTACGCCGATCTGGAGCGCGACGACATTCTGGCCGTGCTGGACTTCGCCGCCAAGCTCGCTCACACCAAGCGCATCGACCGCCTGGCCGCGTGAAGTTCTTGGTCGACGCCCAGTTGCCGCGCCGCATGTGCGCCTGGCTCGCCAGTCGCGGACACGACGCGCTGCACACGCTGGACCTGCCCTTGGGCAACCGCACTCCCGATGGCGCGGTGATCGAGCGCGCCGATGCCGACCAGGCGCCGCGCTACGCCCGCCGCGCCAGGCAGCGTTCCAGTTGTGTCCGCTGCGCCCGCTGCAACTCGCACAGCAGCGCGTGGCTGACCGGCCGGCCCGCCAGCGCCGCGCCATAACGATCGCCCAGATCTTGCTGCAGCCGCAGCAGCAGGTGCGCGGTGGTCAAGGCGTCGGCCAGCGCGCGGTGGGCGCGGCCGTGGTCGGGCAGCCGGTGCAGTCACGGATGGGGTCACACGGATGGGGTCAGGTCTTGCCTTTTGCCTCTCAGGCCTGCGGAGTTTGGGGGTCCAGGCCTGCGCTACCCGGTCGCAGGCGTGCCGGAAGGTTTCGCCACCGGCACGAGCGTCGGAGGCGTCCACGCCGTGCTGGCTCCCGCCGCCCCGCCGCCGCACTTGCCGGCACGCGCTCGACCTCGCCGGGATCGTTCGTCACCAAAGCTATAGGCAAGACCTGACCCCGAACCGCTGAACGTCGCGCCTGCTACCATGCACCCATGATCGACTGGTCCTCATGCCCTGCCGTCGAGCGTGACCCTGACCGCGTCAGCGGCGCCTGGGTTTTTCGCGGCACGCGGGTTCCGGTCGCTGCCCTCTTCGAGAACCTCGAGGACGACGCTTCCGTCCATCAGTTCGTTGAGTGGTTCCCTGGAGTCACCCTGGAACAGGCCCGCGCGGTGCTGGACCACGCCGCACGCAGTTCGCTGGCAGTTGCCTGAGTGCGGGTCCTGTTCGACCAGGGCACCCCCGCCCCGTTGCGGCACGTGCTGCGCGGACATGAAGTCGAAACCGCATACGAGCGTGGCTGGTCGCGTCTGCGCAATGGGGAGCTCATTGCGGCGGCCGAGCTAGCAGGCTTTCGCGTCTTCGTCACCACCGACCGGAACCTCAAGTACCAGCAGAACCTGGCCTGCAGGCAACTTTCCATCGTCGTGCTTCTGTCTACCAGTTGGCCGCGCATCCAGCGTGCGTTGCCAAGGGTCGTTGCGGCGGTCGACGGGTCTGTTGCCGGCAGCTACCACGAAGTCGAGGTTGGCGGCGCCGGCTGACGCAGGACGGCGGTGCGCATGATAGGCAAGGTGGAGTGAAAGGGGGGTGTGACGCGCTGCGCTACGCCCGCCGCGCCAGGCAGCGTTCCAGTTGTGTCCGCTGCGCCCGCTGCAACTCGCACAGCAGCGCGTGGCTGACCGGCCGGCCCGCCAGCGCCGCG
>JACZKT010000624.1 GCA_014859905.1 Rubrivivax sp. | reverse complement strand
AGCATGACCCCAAGCCCGTTTTCCACGCTGCGCCGCAGTGCCTTGATCCTTGCCTGCAGCACGCTGCTGGCTGGTGCCGCCTGGGCGCAGGAGAAGGTGATCTTCCAGGTCAGCGACGCCGACCCTGCGAAGTGGAACCTGACACTCAACAACATCCGCAACGTGCAGCAGGACCTGGGCGCCGACAAGGTGGATGTCGAGGTCGTGGCCTACGGTCCCGGCATCGGCATGCTCAAGCTCGAGTCACCGGTGGCGCAGCGCGTGGCCGACGCCGTGGCCAAGGGCGTCAAGGTGGTGGCCTGCGAGAACACCCTGAAGGCACTGAAGATGGTTCGCGCCGACATGCTGGGCAACATCAGCTACGTGCCGGCCGGCGTCGTGGAGCTGATGCGCAAGCAGCAGCAGGGTTGGGCCTACATCCGGCCCTGACGGCAGGGGCCGGCGCCTATAATTCGCCGCGTTCGCGGGTGTAGTTCAATGGCAGAACGGCAGCTTCCCAAGCGTGCGACCTGAGAGTCGCGTCCGGTCCAGCTGATGGCCGGCCACACCGCTGATGCGAAAGCATCGATCAAGTGTGGAAAAGCAGCCCTGGAGAGACGTTCGCAAGGACGTCATGCCGAAAGGCATTGAAGAACGCGGTCGTTTCGGCCGCAGCTTCGGCCCACAAGGCCGAAGTGGGTTGCGTACGCGGTGAAAGCCGTGCGATGAGTTGTTGCCCACGCGGGAGCGTGTATGCAACCTGGCGTTCAGCCGCCAGTAGCCTAGGTGCAGTGCGGGGTCGGTAACGACCTCGTGCCGAGCGCACTGACAACGTAGCCACCCGTGTGGGTGTGCGGCGCCCGTGAGGGTTGTCGTGCGATTCTGGAAGTCGAAATCCGGATGAGGCGCAAGGCTGGGTCAAAGGACCAACGTAAGTGAACCACAGGTAAATGTCGTCAAGCTTGACGAGCCAAATCGACTGATAGGCTCTGACCAAACGGTATGTGATCGGATGTTTCCCTGCTTGGTGGGGACACGCTGACAAAACGATCACCGGCAGAAAGGTGGGGTCCTCCTGACTCGTGCTCATGGCACGGAACAGGGTAAGCCCGTCACAGAGTCGCGCCGCAAGGCGCGACAAGTCTGGCTGTAAAATCAGGCGCATCTGTTGCGGGTAGAGGATCGCGGAGAAAGCGAATGCCGGGCTGTAATGGTCCGGATAGGGGATGCAACGATTGCCCCGGCTCGAAAGAGCGCTGACTTCCGCGTGGTGGCCTGTCGCGAGACAGGCTTGCTTCAACCCATCCCGAAGGGGCCCTCCCTTCGGGGCAGGTGTCCATCCTTCGGGACCGGGCGGGCGTAGCTCAATGGCAGAGCTGAGGCTTCCCAAGCCTATGACGAGGGTTCGATTCCCTTCGCCCGCTCCACGTCAACGGAGGTTGATATGGACGCAAGTGATTGCGATGTTGCCTCCACCAACTGGACGCACTGGCACGACATACCGTGGCAGCAAGCGCATCAGGTGGTTGGGAGGCTGCAGGCAAGAATCGCGAAAGCAGCAAAGGCAGGCGAGTGGCGCAATGTCACGCGCCTGCAGAGACTCCTCACCCGCTCGCTCAGTGCGAAGGCGCTAGCGGTCAAGCGGGTCACCGAGAACCAGGGTCGCAAGACCCCGGGGATCGACCGGCAGACATGGAGTACTCCGGACGATAAGTGGCAGGCGGTCGGCACCTTGCACCACAAGGGCTACAAGCCGAAGCCGATGAGACGGGTCTACATCCCGAAAGCAAATGGTGACAGACGCCCCCTGGGCATCCCGACCATGCGCGACCGGGCCATGCAAGCGCTGCACCTGTTGGCGCTCGATCCGGCGGCCGAGACAACCGGCGATAGTCACTCCTATGGCTTCCGCTGTGGGCGCTCGACGGCAGACGCAATCGAACAGGTGCGCAACGCACTTGGGCGAAAGCACTCGCCGAAATGGGTGCTTGAGGGAGACATCAAAGGGTGTTTCGACAACATCAGTCACGAGTGGCTGCTCGCCCACGTCCCTATGGACAAAGGCGTGTTGCGCAAGTGGCTGAAAGCCGGGTACTTCGAGGGCAATACCCTCTTCCCGACAGAGAGCGGGACACCGCAGGGCGGGATCATCTCGCCCGTGCTAGCGAACTTGGCACTGGACGGTCTGCAAGACAAGCTGGCGGGGTTGTTCCGCACAGTGCGCGATGCAAGGGCGGCCAAGGTCAACTACGTGCGCTACGCCGATGACTTCATCATCACCAGCAGCTCGCGAGAGTTGCTGGCAGAGAGGGTCAAACCGCTCGTGCAGGAATTCATGCGCGAGCGCGGACTTGAACTCTCAGAGAAGAAGACGCTGATCACGCATGTGAGCGACGGCTTCGACTTTCTGGGGTGGACGGTTCGCTGGCAAGGCGACATGTTGTTGACGAAACCAGCCAGGAAGAACGCCAAGAACTTTCTGGAGAAGATTCGCGGGACGCTGCGGCAGATGCGCACGACCAGACAGGAAGAAGTGATCGACAAGCTCAACCCGGTCATACGGGGCTGGGCCAACTATCACCGAAGCCAGATGGCGACGCGCACGTTCGCGAAGACCGACCACTTGATCTGGCAGGCGTTGTGGCGCTGGGCTCGCCGCCGTCACCCCAACAAGGGGCAACGGTGGACCAAGGCCCGGTATTTCCGGCGCATCGCAGGTCGCGATTGGCGGTTCGCGGAGAAGGACAAGGCGCTGTTGACGCTGACGAGCTTCCACAAGAAGCTTCACGTCAAGATTGACGGCAGCCGAAACCCGTACAGCCCGGAAGACGAGGACTACTTCGACGCGCGCATGGCGCGCAAGATGGAGTCGGACTTGAAAGGGCGCCGGAAATTGGCGTGGCTGTGGTACTGGCAGGAAGGACTGTGTCCGTGCTGCAACCAGAAGATCACGAAGGAGACGGGGTGGCACATCCACCACGTCATCAAGCGGTCCAACGGCGGGTCGGAACAGATGAGCAATCTCCAACTGCTCCATCCGAACTGCCATCGGCAACACCACGCCAACGAGTGAGTCAGGGGCACGACGAAGGCCCCGAAAACTTTGCAGCGGTTGCCCTTGCCGGAGACGGTGGGCGACTTTCAGGCTGCTTGAGCCGGATGCGGGGAGACCCGCCCGTCCGGTTCTTAGGGGAGGATGGCGCCGCGAGGCGCCATCCTTACCCGACTTCATACGAGGGTTCGATTCCCTTCACCCGCTCCATCGCAGACCGGCCTAGTAGTCCGTTTCACCAAAACCACTACATGAAACCGCGTCTTTTTCCGCCATGCGTCGTTGCAGCCCCTTGCCGCACTGCCAGTGCGGCTGCGGGTCTGCGCCTAGCCTGGCGAAAAAATCCATCGGTTTCATTTCGT
>JACZKT010000623.1 GCA_014859905.1 Rubrivivax sp. | reverse complement strand
GCGCAGCGTGGCGCGGTCTTGCGCGCGGCGCTGCGTACCCGGCCGTCAGTGCTTCGGCCGGCTGGCCTGCCGCGCCAGGCGCCAGGCCAGCAGCACCACAGGCGTGGCGTGCATGAGGAGGTCGAAGATGTCGATCGGCCGCTCCAGCGTGCCGGCGGCGAGCATCTTCAGCTTTTCCCACAGGTGCGGCTCTGGAAACAGCGGGGCCACCGCCAGCCAGGCGGCGATGGCCAGCAGCCACGGCAGCGGCACCCGGTCGAGCCAGGCGCCGCACGAGGCCCAGAAACCCGCGCCTTTCGCCACGGCGGGTTCAGCCGGCGGCCTTCACCTTCAGCCGCCACGCATGCAGCAGCGGCTCGGTGTAGCCGCTGGACTGTGACAGCCCCTTGAACACGAGGTCGCTCGCCGCCTGGAAGGCGGCGCTCTCCTTGAAGCGCCCGGCCATCGGCCGGTACAGCGGGTCACCGGCGTTCTGCTTGTCGACCACCTTGGCCATGCGCCTGAGCGTGGCGCGAACCTGATCCTTGGTCACCACGCCGTGGTGCAGCCAGTTGGCCATGTGCTGGCTGCTGATGCGCAACGTGGCGCGGTCTTCCATCAGGCCGACGTTGTGGATGTCGGGCACCTTGGAGCAGCCCACGCCCTGGTCCACCCAGCGCACCACGTAACCCAGGATGCCCTGGGCGTTGTTGTCCAGCTCCTGCTGCCTTTCCTCGTCGCTCCACTTCGGCTTCTTCACCACGGGAATGGTCAGCAAGCCCTCGAGCAGCGCCTCGTGCGCGGCGGCGGGGTCGGTGTCGGCCCGCTCCAGCGCCCGCTGCACCTTGAACACGTCGACCTGGTGGTAGTGCAGCGCGTGCAGCGTGGCCGCCGTGGGGCTGGGCACCCAGGCGGTGTTGGCGCCGGCCTGCGGGTGCGCGATCTTGGCCTGCAGCATGGCCGCCATCAGGTCGGGCATGGCCCACATGCCCTTGCCGATCTGGGCGCGGCCGCGCAGCCCGCACTCCAGCCCGACGCGCACGTTGTTGCGCTCGTAGGCCTGGATCCAGGTGCTGGACTTCATGTCGCCCTTGCGCAGCATCGGCCCGGCCTGCATCGCGGTGTGCATTTCGTCGCCGGTGCGGTCCAGGAAGCCGGTGTTGATGAAGGCGACGCGGCTGGCCGCCGCGGCGATGCAGGCCTTGAGGTTGACGCTGGTGCGGCGTTCCTCGTCCATGATGCCGAGCTTGACGGTGCTGTCGGGCAGGCCCAGCAGTTGCTCGACGCGGCCGAACAGCTCGCTGGAAAACGCGACTTCGGCCGGGCCGTGCATCTTGGGCTTGACGATGTAGACGCTGCCGCTGCGGCTGTTGCGCACGGCGCGCGTGGCCGGGCCGCGCAGGTCGTGCAGCGCGATGGTGGTGGTCATCACCGCGTCCAGGATGCCTTCGGGGATCTCCTGCGCCTTGTCGCCCCACAGCACGGCAGGGTTCGTCATCAGGTGGCCGACATTGCGCACGAACAGCAGTGCGCGGCCGTGCAGGGCCACGTCTTCGCCGCTGGGTCCGGTGTAGATGCGGTCGGGGTTGAGGCCGCGCGTGAAGGTCTTGCCGCCCTTGCTCACCTGCTCGGTGAGCGTGCCCTTGAGGATGCCCAGCCAGTTGCGGTAGGCCAGCACCTTGTCGTCGGCGTCGACCACGGCCACCGAGTCCTCGAGGTCGAGGATGGTCGACAACGCCGACTCCAGCACCAGGTCGGTGATGCCGGCGGCGTCCTGGCTGCCGATCGGGGTGTTGCGGTCGATGCGGATGTCCAGGTGCAGGCCGTGGTGGGCCAGCAGCACCGCGCTCGGCGCCGGGGCCTCGCCCTGGAAGCCGATGAACTGCGCCGGTCGCGCCAGGCCCGTGCGGGTGCCGTTCCTGAGCGTCACCAGCAGCCGGCCGGCATCGACGGCCAGGCCGGTGGCGTCGAGGTAGGAGCCGCTGTTCAACGGCACCGTGCGGTCGAGCACATGGCGCGCGTATTCGATGACGCGTGCACCGCGCACCGGGTTGTAGCCGCTGCCGCGTTCGGCGCCGCCGTCCTCGGGCAGGGCATCGGTGCCGTACAGCGCGTCGTACAGCGAACCCCAGCGCGCATTGGCGGCATTCAGCGCATAGCGCGCATTCGTGATCGGCACCACCAGCTGCGGGCCGGCCTGCAGCGCGAGCTCGGCGTCGACCTTGCGCGTGCTGACCTTCACACGCTCGGGCACCGGCACCAGGTAGCCGATCTTGTGCAGGAAGGCGCGGTACTTGCGCATGTTGCGGATCGGCCCCGGGTGCTTGCCGTGCCAGGCGTCGAGCTCGGCCTGCAGGCGGTCGCGCTCGGCCAGCAGCGCGGCGTTGCGCGGCGCCAGTTCGCGCACGATGGCGTCGAAGCCGGCCCAGAAGTGGGCGCTGGCCACGCCGGTGCCGGGCAGTACCTCGTCTTCGATGAATCGGAGCAGGCTGTCAGCCACCTGCAGGCTGTGGATGGTGGTTCTCATGGCGGATGCGTCGGTGGGGTGGAAGTGATGGGTTCAGGCGGGAAAGTGGGCCAGCACGTCGCGCAGGCTGCGGCCGCTGTGGCTGGGTTCGATGCCCAGCGGGTCGAGTGGCGCGCCGGTGCGGTTGACCCACAGCGTGGTGTAACCGAACCAGGTGGCGCCGATGGCGTCCCAGCAGTTGCTGCTGACGAACAGGATCTCGCGTGCCGGCAGTGCGAAGGCCGCTGTGCCCAGCGCATAGACCGCGGGGTCGGTCTTGTAGCGGCGCACCGGATGCACGCTGATCACGTGCTGGAGCAGTTCGCCGAAGCCGGCGCTCTTGACGGCCACCGCCAGCATCTCGGGGTCGCCATTGCTCAGGATGCCGGCCGGCACGCCGCGGCGCTGCAGTTCGGCCAGCACGTCGCGGTTCTCCGGGAACGCCGACAGGTGCCGGTACTGGTTCATCAGCCGGTCTTCGGCTGGCGCTTCCAGCGTCAGCCCCAGCCTGGCGGCAGCAAAGCGCAGGCCGGCACGCGTGAGCTCCCAGAACGGCCGGTAATGTTCGCCGCCAAGCCCGCTCATCGACACCAGCCGCGTGTATTCGATCTGCTTGTCGCGCCACAGCAGGCTCAGCCGCTCGCCGTACCCGGGGAAGAGCTGTTCGGCCAGCAGGGCCACGCTGTGCACGTCGAAGAGCGTGCCGTAGGCGTCGAAGAGCACGGCGCGGAGTTTCATGACCGCACTGTATTCGCTGTGCGGGCCGGCATTAAGTGCCGCTTCTTTCATGGATTTGTGCGCTGGCTGTGCATAATTCCCTTATGGCACGGCTGAAACAGATCGAGTCGTTCGCCGCCGTGGCCACCAAGGGCAGCCTCACCGCGGCCGCGCATGCCGAAGGGGTGGCGCCGGCGGTGATCGGCCGCCGCATCGATGCGCTGGAAGAACACCTGGGCGTGAAGTTGCTCGTGCGCACCACGCGGCGCATCACGCTGACGCACGAAGGCAGTGCCTTCCTGGAGGACTGCCAACGCCTGCTGGCCGACCTGGCGAATGCCGAAGCCAGCGTCAGCGCCGGCGGCGTCAAGGCCAGCGGCCACCTGCGCATCACGGCGCCGGCCGGCTTCGGCCGCCGGCACGTGGCGCCGCTGGTGCCGGCTTTCATCGACCAGCACCCCGACGTGAGCGTGTCGCTGAACCTCAGCGACCGCGTCGTGGACATCGTCAACGAAGGCTTCGACTGCGCCGTGCGCGTCGGCGACCTGCCCGATTCGAGCCTGGTCAGCGTGCGCCTGGCCGACAACCGGCGCCTGTGCGTGGCCGCGCCAGAGTACCTGCAACGCGCGGGCGTGCCGTCCACTCCGGGCGACCTGATGCGCCACCATTGCCTGACGCTCAGTTCCGACGCCAGCCAGACCCGTGGCTGGGCCTTCGTGGTCGACGGCGAAGTAACCCACCTGCGCCCCAGCGGCCGGCTCGACTGCAGCGACGGCCAGGTGCTGCGTGACTGGTGCCTGCGCGGCCTGGGCATCGCCTGGCGCAGCACCTGGGAGGTGGAAGCCGACGTTGCCAGCGGCCGCCTGCAGGTGGTGCTGGAACCGTTTGCCGCGCCGCCCAACGGCATCTACGCCGTGTTCCCGCAGCGCAAACACCTGCCGCTGCGGGTGCGCCTGTGGATCGACTTCATCAAGCACAGCTACGGCGACCCGCGCTACTGGACAGGCGAGACCAGCGCCGGCGCGGGCTGACCGTGGCCGCGGCGACTGCACGCCGACCGCCGAGCTCAGACGATGCGCCGCGGGTGCGCCAGCGCCTCGTGGGCGGCGTGCAGCCGGCGCACCAGCACGCCGATGAAGGCCTTGTCGAAGAGGTGGCGGGTGGGCTGTGACAGCTGGTGCATGCTCTGCGGCGTGAACGACACCGTGGTCGACGGCTGCGCGACCAGGATGTCGACCGTGTGCATGCGCAGCTCGGGGTTGGGCGCCAGATAGGCCATCTCGCCCACCGAACTGCCGGCACTCAGGGTGGCGACCGGCTTGCCGTCGCGGTAGACCTCCACCTGGCCCTGGGTGACGATGTAGAAGGTGTTGCCCTCCTCGCCCTTGCGGAACAGCGCCTGGCCATAGCCGTGACGCTGCCATGACGCGCGGTGCACCACCTCCCACAGCGCGACGTCGTCGAAGTCGGAAAAGAATTCGAGCGAGCGCAACAGCGTGAAGCGCTCCGAGTCCAGCACCTCCTGCAGCGGCCCGCGCTGCACCAGCAGGTCGGTGCCCAGCGCCGACAGGGCCTGCGCGAATTCGTCCCAGCTCGCCGGGCGCTCGTCGCGGTCCTTCGCCAGGCCGCGCGCGACGAGCGATTGCAGCGCCGGCGGCACGCCCTCGCGCAAGGTGCCCAGCGGCGCCGGCGTGGCGTGGTAGATCTGGTGCATCAGGGC
>JACZKT010000622.1 GCA_014859905.1 Rubrivivax sp. | reverse complement strand
TGGCAAGGCCACTTCGTCGTGCGCACGGCCACCGCGGGCGGCACTGTGCCGGATGCGCTGCGCGCCGTGACCGCTCGCGAGCGTGAAGGTGGCGAACGATTCCGCCTCGCACCGCGCGGCGCGGCGCGCAGCCTGAAGCGGCAGTTCCAGGCGCGCGGCCTGGCAGCCTGGGACCGCGAAGGACCGCTGCTCTACACGGCCGCCGGCGGCTTGCTCTTCGCCCCTGGCCTGGGCATCAACGCCACGCAACTCGCGGCCCCCGGCGAAACGCAGCTGACGCTGTCCTGGGTGCCCGATGGCGGGCAGGCGACAGGGCGCCGTCAGCCCGGTGGCTAGAATTCAAGGCCTTGCTCAGCGCCACAGGTGCGCGCAGTTTCACCTCACCCCACCATGGCATTGATCGTTCACAAGTACGGCGGCACCTCGATGGGCTCGACCGAGCGCATCCGCAGCGTCGCGCAGCGCGTCGCCAAATGGGCGCGTGCGGGCCACCAGATGATCGTCGTGCCCTCGGCCATGAGCGGCGAGACCAACCGCCTGCTCGGCCTGGCCAAGGAACTGCTGCCCAACGCCAGCACGCCCGAGGCGCTGCGCGAACTCGACGCGGTGGCCGCCACCGGCGAGCAGGTCTCGGTGGGACTGCTGGCGCTGGCGCTGCAGGCGCAGGGACTGCAGGCGGTGAGCTACGCCGGCTGGCAGGTGTCGATCACCACCGACACCGCCTACACCAAGGCGCGCATCTCCAGCATCGACGATGCCCGCGTGCGTGCCGACCTGGCCGCCGGCAAGGTGGTCGTCATCACCGGCTTCCAGGGCATCGACCCCGAAGGCAATGTCACGACGCTGGGACGCGGCGGCAGCGACACCTCGGCGGTGGCGGTGGCGGCGGCGCTGAAGGCCGACGAGTGCCTGATCTATACCGACGTCGACGGTGTCTACACCACCGACCCGCGCATCGTGCCCGAGGCGCGGCGGCTGTCCAGCATCAGCTTCGAGGAGATGCTGGAGATGGCCAGCCTGGGCAGCAAGGTGCTGCAGATCCGCTCGGTGGAGTTCGCCGGCAAGTACCGCGTGCCGCTGCGTGTGCTGTCGAGCTTCACGCCATGGGACATCCCGATCGACGAAGAAGCGCGCTCCGGAACACTGATCACTTTCGAGGAAGACGAAAAGATGGAACAAGCCGTGGTGGCCGGCATCGCGTTCAACCGCGACGAGGCCAAGATCAGTGTCATCGGCGTGCCCGACAGGCCCGGCATCGCGCACCAGATCCTGGGGCCGGTGGCCGACGCCAACATCGATGTCGACGTCATCATCCAGAACGTCTCGCACGACGGACGCACCGACTTTTCCTTTACCGTGCCTCGCAACGACTATGCGCGCACGCTGGACGTACTCAAGACGAAGGTGCAACCGGTGATCGGCGCCGCCGAGCTGCGCGGCGACCCGAAGATCTGCAAGGTCTCGATCGTCTGCATCGGCATGCGCAGCCACGTTGGGGTGGCGAGCAAGATGTTCCGCACGCTCAGTGAAGAGGGCATCAACATCCAGATGATCACCACCAGCGAGATCAAGACCAGCGTCGTCATCGACGAGAAGTACATGGAGCTCGCGGTGCGCGCACTGCACAAGGCCTTCGAGCTGGATCAGCCTGCAGCCGACGAGAGCTGAACACCGGCTAGAATCGCTGTTCTTCGCCGGAGTCGTGACCGAGTGGCCGAAGGTGCTCCCCTGCTAAGGGAGTATGCGCCAAAAGCGCATCGAGGGTTCGAATCCCTCCGACTCCGCCAGATCGCCAGAAAACACGGGCCTTGCAGGCCCGTTCGTGTTTTCCGCCCACCCGCCAAGCCACCAGCCGCGCGACGCTCGCGGTCCGTTGCGATGGCCGCCGGCGGCGCTGCGAGCAGCGCCGCCCGCCACACTGGGTAAGGCGCTGCACCGGCGCCGACAGGGCAGGGACACCTCCTGGTATGGAGCAAGTGAACGGGCGGGCCGGCTCGTCGTTCCTGATGCAGATCAAGTTCCGTGCAGGCGGGCAAGAGGTGGGCTTGCCAAAAAACGTAATTCGGTACCACAATACCACAATATCGCAGTAGCGGCGACCGCCCCCCGTCAAGCGCTTCAGCAACCGGTCACAGCCCGCTCCACTGCCTGCCGAACGACCCGCAAGGCAAAGACGATGCCGATGAACATCGAAGCCCATCGCTGGCTGATGACCGCAGTCAACACACCTGCCGCTGGCCGTGGGCCGCGAGCCGGCGATGGCCGCCTTCATCGACCGCCGCACACCCGCATGGGAGCACCGTTGACATGAGCACCGAGACACCGCAAGGCCCCGAAGTGCTGCGCCTGGTGGCGCGCTGCGAAGCGCTGTTCGAGGATCTGCACTTCAACGCCGTCAAG
>JACZKT010000621.1 GCA_014859905.1 Rubrivivax sp. | reverse complement strand
GCGGAAGACCACGCACTTGTGGCCGTTGATGAGCACGCGGTGCTCGACGTGCCAGCGCACCGCGCGCGCCAGCACCATGCATTCGATGTCGCGGCCGACGGCGGTGTAGTCCTCGGCCGACAGGGTGTGGTCGACGCGCTGCACGTCCTGCTCGATGATGGGGCCCTCGTCGAGGTCGGCGGTGACGTAGTGCGCGGTGGCGCCGATGAGCTTGACGCCGCGTGCATGGGCCTGGAAGTAGGGCCGTGCGCCCTTGAAGCTGGGCAGGAAGCTGTGGTGGATGTTGATGGCGCGGCCGGCCAGCGCGGCGCAGAACCCGGGGCTCAGGATCTGCATGTAGCGCGCCAGCACGACGAGGTCGATGTGCTCGTTTTCGATGATCGCGGCCACCTGCCGCTCCTGCGCCAACTTGGCCGCGGCCTTGGCGGCGGCGTCGCTGCCGGCCTGCAGCGGCAGATGGTGGAAGGAGATGCCGTAACCGGCCACCAAGGTCTCGAAGCTGCGGTGGTTGGAAACGATGGCCGCGATGTCCACCGCCAGCGAGCCGCTCTTCCAGCGGTAGAGCAGGTCGTTCAGGCAATGCCCGTGCTGGCTGACCATGAGCAGCAGGCGCGGCCGCACGGCCAGGGCATGGAAGTGCACCACCATGCCGAACTGCTGCCGCGTGTGTTCGAACAGCGCCTGCAGCGTGCCCGGTGTGGCCAGCTGTGGCGGCGCCTGGAAGTGCACGCGCATGAAGAACAGGCCGGTGGCGTCGTCGCCTTCGAGGTCACCGAACTGCTGCGAATCGATGATATTGCAGCCGGCCTGGTAGAGCAGGCCCGAGACCGCGTGGACGATGCCCTTGGTGTCGCGGCACGCCAGCGTGAGGACGTATTGATGGGCGAGCGGCATCGGCCGGATTGTAGGTACCGTACCGCGCGCGCCGCTTCGGCCGCGCCTTCATGCGCCGCGGCGCGCGACCCGGTCGCCGGCCCCGGCGTCGCCGCAGCGTTCGGCATGTCGCGCTCGAGCGTGACGGTGTCGCCGGGCTGCCGGTGGCGTGCTGGGGCGCATTGTGCTGGTGCAGGCCCGCAGCGGGCGCTGGGGTCGAGCAAACCCGGCTTGGTGGTAACGGTCGCTCGCAGGACCTTTGATCCAGGGCAGTGCCGGCGGGTGTGCGGTGGTGTCTGATCGCGGTCCAGGCGGAGGTTTGCGCCTGCGCATCTCGTCCGCTGCAAGCGATGAAGCCCCGTTTCACCACCGCTGGCGTAGTCTCGTTCGCCGGCACCTTGTGCCTGCTGTGGCTGCTGGGCCTGGGCGTCTTGTTCGACGTCGACGCGGCGCCTGGGCCGCATGCCGCGGCGTCGGCTGCGGCCGCCACGCCGGTGGTGGTGCAGGTCTACGTGCGCGAGGGCTGTCCGCACTGCGCCGACGCCAAGCGCTTTCTCGACCGCCTGGCGCTCGAACGGCCGGGCTTGCGTGTCGTGACCCGCCCGGTGGACGAGGATCCGCAGGCGCGCGATGAACTCTCTGCGCTGTCGCGCGCAGCCGGCGTGTGGCCGCCGGGTGTGCCCACCTTCGTCGTCCAAGGCCGCGCGCTGGTCGGCTACGACGATGAAATGCGCACCGGCCGCGCCATCGTCGAACTGCTGGAGTCAGGGTCGGCGCTACAGAAGCAGGAGGTCCAGAGCCGGCTGTTCGGGACCCTCAGCGCCTCGCGCCTGGGCCTGCCGCTGTTCACGTTGGCGCTGGGCCTGCTGGACGGCTTCAATCCCTGCGCGATGTGGGTGCTGCTGTTCCTGCTGTCCTTGCTGGTGCGCTTGAAAGACCGCCAACGCATGGCGCTCATCGCCGGCACCTTCGTGTTCGTCAGCGGCGCCGTCTACTACGCCTTCATGGCAGCCTGGCTCAACGTCTTCCTGGCCGTGGGTCTGTCGCAAGCGGTGCGCCTGCTGCTCGCGGCCGTGGCGCTCGTCATCGGTGCCTTCAACGTCAAGGACTTCCTCGCTTGGGGGCTTGGCCCGTCGCTGAGCATCCCCGCGAGCGCCAAACCGGGCCTGTATGCGCGCATGCGGCGCGTCGTGCAGGCGCGCGCGCTGCCGGCGTCGCTGCTGGCGGTGGCCGCGCTGGCGGTGGTGGTGAACTTCATCGAGCTGCTGTGCACTGCCGGTTTGCCGGCCATCTACACCGCCGTGCTGGCGCAGCAGTCGCTGGGCGCGGCCGCGCACTACGCCTACCTTGGCCTGTACATCGTGGGCTATATCGCCGACGACGCGCTGATGGTCGGCCTGGCCGTGGCGGCGCTGGGCAGCGGCAAGCTCACCGAGCGCACCGGGCGCTGGCTGAAGTTCGTCAGCGGTCTCGTCATGCTCGGCCTGGGCGGGGTGCTGCTGCTGCGGCCACAGTGGCTGTATTGACAGGGGCAGGGCGGTGGCTGCTCGCAGGCTGGTCCGAGCCCGGCGTCGGGTTCACTGCAGCGTGGCCTCGACGAGCCCGATCTCGGGGCTGTTCATCAGCGCCTCGATGTCGATCAGGATCAGCATGCGTTCATCCACCGTGCCGATGGCCAGCAGGTGGTCGGCAGCGACAGCGGCGCCGAACTCCGGCACCGGCCGCACCTGCTGCGGCTCGAGCGTGATGACGTCGGAGACCGCGTCGACCACCATGCCGACCATGCGCGTGCCGATGGTCAGCACGATGACCACCGTGAAGGCACCGTATTTCACGTCGTGCAGGCCGAACTTCAGCCGCATGTCGACGATCGGCACGATCACCCCACGCAGGTTGACCACGCCCTTGATGAACTCCGGCGCGTTGGCAATGTGCGTCGGCTCCTCGTAGGAGCGGATCTCCTGCACGCGCAGGATGTCGATGCCGTACTCCTCGGCACCGAGCTTGAAGGCCAGGAACTCGCGGATCGTCGTCAGTGGGGCCGCTGCGGGCGTGCCGGCTCGAGGGGAGGTTTGCAGACTCATGGTGGTCTTGTCCGGTTCAATGGGGAAGGGGCGAGCCCGCCTTGCTTGGGGGCTCGTCAGCAGAGTCGTTTCAGAACGATTCCCATTCGTCGGTGCCGGTCTTGGCCAGCTTGAACGGCGTGGCCGTTGCCGCCGGGCCGGCGTGGTCGGCCGTGGCCGGCGCTGGTTTGAAGCTGGGCCGCACGACGTTCCTGGCCCGGTTCGGCGAGCGGCGCTCCACCGCCGTCGCCGGTGCCGCCGCGGGGCGGTGCGC
>JACZKT010000620.1 GCA_014859905.1 Rubrivivax sp. | reverse complement strand
TTCCTGCGCCGCCGCGATGCCGCCGACGCCGCCGAGCTGCGCCGCCTGACCAGCCTGTTCCTGGATCGCAAGGAGTTCAGCGTCGCCGGCGGGCTCAAGCTCTCCGATGCGATGGTCGTGGCCATCGCGGCGCAGGCGGTGCTGCCGGTGCTGCGCCTGGGGCTGGCACGCTACGACGGTTTCGTCGGCATCGTCGTGCACGCCGGCCAGGTGGTGGCGCGACGTGAGGTCGCCGACGACGACGGCATCGTGCACCAGTATGACGAGGTACTGGCCGGCGAGGCCATGGAGGGAGGCCCGGTCATGCTGTCGTGGCAGGACGTTCGCGCCGCCGGGCGCAGTGCGGCGCACGGCTACAACGTCGTCATTCACGAGTTTGCACATGTGCTGGACATGGCCGACGGCCTGTCCGACGGCGTGCCACTGCTGCCGGCCGAGATCCCGGTTGCTGCCTGGCGCGGCCTGCTGCAGCAGGAGTACGGGGCCTTCGTGCAACGCATCGAGCGCGAGGAAGACACCGTGCTCGACCCCTACGGCGCCGAGGGCGAGGACGAGTTCTTCGCGGTCGCCAGCGAGGCCTTCTTCGTGCACCCGCAGGCGATGCAGCGCGAACACCCCGGCTTGTACGGGATGTTCGCGCGCTTCTACAGGCAGGACCCGGCGGCCGAAACGGCCGCACCACGCGGCGCGGCTTAAGCGGTCGTGGCCTCGGCGCGCGGCTTGTCGCTCTTGCGCGGCGGCTGGATGTCGAGCAGCACCTCGCCCTTGTCGTCGACATCCACGGTGAGGCGGCCACCGTCGACCAGGCGGCCGAACAGCAACTCGTCGGCCAAGGCACGGCGGATGGTGTCCTGGATCAGCCGCTGCATCGGCCGCGCGCCCATCAGCGGGTCGAAACCCTTGGCCGACAGGTGCTTGCGCAGCGCGTCGGTGAAGGTGACCTCGACCTTCTTCTCGGCCAGCTGGCCTTCGAGCTGCAGCAGGAACTTGTCGACCACGCGCAGGATGATGTCCTGGTCGAGCGAACGGAAGTTGACGATGGCGTCGAGCCGGTTGCGGAACTCGGGCGTGAACAGGCGCTTGATGTCGGCCATCTCGTCACCCTGCTCGCGCTTGTTGGTGAAACCGATGGTGGCCTTGTTCATCGTCTCGGCACCGGCGTTGGTGGTCATGACGATGATGACGCTGCGGAAGTCGGCCTTGCGCCCGTTGTTGTCGGTCAGCGTGCCGTGGTCCATGACCTGCAGCAGCACGTTGAAGACGTCCGGGTGCGCCTTCTCGATCTCGTCGAGCAGCAGCACCGCGTGCGGCTTCTTGCTGATGGCCTCGGTGAGCAGGCCGCCCTGGTCGAAGCCGACGTAGCCCGGCGGCGCGCCGATCAGGCGGCTCACCGCATGGCGCTCCATGTATTCGCTCATGTCGAAGCGGATGAGCTCGATGCTCAGCACGTAGGCCAGTTGCTTGGCGACCTCGGTCTTGCCGACGCCGGTGGGGCCGCTGAACAGGAAGGCGCCGATCGGCTTGTCGGGCTTGCCCAGGCCGGAGCGCGCCATCTTGATCGCCGAAGACAGGGCGTCGATGGCCGGATCCTGGCCGAAGACCACGCTCTTGAGGTCGCGGTCCAGCGTCTTGAGCTTGCCGCGGTCGTCGCTCGACACGCTGGCCGGCGGGATGCGGGCGATCTTGGCCACGATCTCCTCGACCTCGGCGCGGTTGATCGTCTTCTTGCGCTTGCCCGCGGGCAGGATGCGCTGCGCGGCGCCGGCCTCGTCGATGACGTCGATGGCCTTGTCGGGCAGGTGGCGGTCGTTGATGTACTTGGCCGACAACTCCGCCGCGGCCTGCAGCGCGGTCAGCGCGTACTTGACGCTGTGGTGCTCTTCGAAGCGCGACTTCAGACCCTTCAGGATCTCGATCGTCTGCTCGACCGATGGTTCCACCACTTCGACCTTCTGGAAGCGCCTTGAGAGCGCCGCGTCCTTCTCGAAGATGCCGCGGTATTCGTTGAAGGTGGTGGCGCCGATGCACTTCATGGCGCCGCTGCTCAGTGCCGGCTTGAGCAGGTTGCTGGCGTCCAGCGTGCCGCCGCTGGCCGCGCCGGCGCCGATCAGGGTGTGGATCTCGTCGATGAAGAGGATGGCGCCGGGCTGGTCCTTCAACTGCTTGAGCACGCCCTTCAGGCGCTGCTCGAAGTCACCGCGGTACTTGGTGCCGGCCAATAGCGCACCCATGTCCAGCGCGTAGACGGTGGCGTCGGCCAGGACTTCGGGCACGTCCTTTTCGGTGATGCGCCAGGCCAGGCCTTCGGCGATGGCCGTCTTGCCGACACCGGCCTCGCCGACCAGCAGCGGGTTGTTCTTGCGCCGGCGGCACAGCACCTGGATCACGCGCTCGACCTCGTGCTCGCGGCCGATCAGCGGGTCGATCTTGCCGTCGCGGGCCAGTGCGTTGAGGTTCTGCGTGAACTGCTCCAGCGGCGAGCCCTTGGCGTCGCCCGGCTCTTCCTTCTCGCCCTCGCCGCTGCCGCCGCTGCCTTCGTGGCCCTTGGCGGGCTCGGGCGGGTCGTTCTTCTTGATGCCGTGGGCGATGAAGTTGACCACGTCCAGGCGCGTCACGCCCTGCTGGTGCAGGTAGTACACGGCATGCGAATCCTTCTCGCCGAAGATCGCCACCAGCACGTTGGCGCCGGTGACTTCCTTCTTGCCGCTGCCGGTGCTCTGCACATGCATGATGGCGCGCTGGATGACACGCTGGAAGCCCAGTGTGGGCTGCGTGTCGACCTCGTCGCTGCCGCCGACGGTGGGCGTGTTTTCCTTGATGAAGGTCGCCAGGCTCTTGCGCAGGTCTTCGATATTGGCGGCGCAGGCGCGCAGCACCTCGGCCGCGGAAGGGTTGTCCAGCAGCGCCATCAGCAAATGCTCGACGGTGATGAATTCGTGCCGCTGCTGGCGCGCTTCGACGAACGCCATGTGCAGGCTGACTTCTAGCTCTTGCGCGATCATGCGGCCTCCATAATGCATTGCAGCGGGTGCCCTTCGCGGCGCGAAGCAGTCAGCACCAGTTCGACTTTCGTCGCGGCGACATCTTTCGGGTACACGCCGCAGACGGCGCGACCCTCGTGGTGGATCTTCAGCATGATGTGTGTGGCCGTGTCCAGATCGCGCTGAAAGTACTGCTGCAGAACCATGACGACGAACTCCATCGGCGTGTAGTCGTCGTTGAGCATCACCACCTGGTACAGCGACGGCGGCTTGGTCCTTGCCGCCTTGCGCTCAGCCACGACAGCCCCCTGACCCCCCTCGCGACGCGGCGAGGCGCGTGGTCTGGGCGGTGCCGGGGGCGGTGGGGGTTCATCGGGCATGCCTGATTCTATCGAGTTGGTCCGGCTGCGTACGGCCGCGCCGCCATGCCCATGGCGGCCCGAACTCGTCGCATCGGCAGACTCACGCCCCGCCGGGCGGCGACCGGCCCAGCCCTGAGGCGCATGCCTTGTGCTCAGGCCCGGCTGACCAGCGTTTGTCCAGTCCGGCAGCCCGCAGCAGCCTGTCGCAGCCTTGACACGGCGGAGTGGGCAGCGCGAGAATTTGTATCTACTTGTGTTGTAGCGCGAGGTGTGTCATGGCATGGGGTACGGTCAAGTGGTTCAATGACTCCAAGGGCTTTGGCTTCATTGAACCCGAAGGCGGTGGTGCAGACGTATTTGCGCACTTTTCCGCGGTCCAGATGGAAGGGTTTCGTACCCTGAAACAGGGCGGACGCGTGTGCTACGAGTTGGTCCAGGGACCCAAGGGTGACCTGGCGCAGAACATCCGCCCGGCCTTCGACGATGGGCCCGCCGGGCAGCGGGCCGCGGCAGAACTGGCCACCGCGCTGACCCAGTAAGCCGGATCGAGCCCCGGTGACGGGGCCAGGGCCGCGCGACGCGGCCCTACTTCAAGCCCTCTCGTACCATCTTGCGCCGCAGGTAGGCGATCTGGGTGGCCAGCGGCAACTCCTTCGGGCAGACGTCGTGGCAGGCGAGCAAGGACATGCAGCCGAAGACGCCATCGTCGTCGCCGATGACTTCGTAGTACTCAGCGTCGCTGCGCTTGTCCCGTGGGTCGAGCCGGAAGCGTGCCACGCGATTCAGGCCCACCGCGCCGACGAAGTCTTCACGCATGCGCGCGGTGCCGCAGGCGGCCACGCAGCAGCCGCACTCGATGCAGCGGTCGAGTTCGTAGATCTTGTCGGCCAGCTCCGGCTCCATGCGCTGCTCGATGCGCGTGATGTCCGGCCGCGGATCCACCATGTGCAGCCAGCCTTGCAGCCGCTCACTCATGCCGCGCATCCACTTGCCGGTGTTCACCGACAGGTCGCCGATGAGCTCGAAGAACGGCAACGGCGCCAGCGTGGCCTCGGGGCCCAGGTTCTTGGTCAGCGTGCGGCAGGCCAGCGCGGGCTTGCCGTCGATGACCATGGCGCAACTGCCGCAGATGCCGGCGCGGCAGACGAAGTCGAACTGCAGCGAAGGATCGAGCTTCTCGCGGATCTCGGACAGCGCGATGAACAGCGTCATGCCGTGCGCTTCTTCGATCTCGTAGGTCTGCCAGTGCGGCACGCTGCCGGTCTGGTGCGGGTTGTGGCGCAGCACGTTCAGCTTGAGCCGCCGGTGCGGCTGGTCGGCCTGTCCTTCACTGCTGGCCGGGCTGGCGCGCGGCACGACGCGGATGGGGGCTTCGTTCATTTCGCAAACCTCTCGTCCAGGCGTTCGTTGCGACCGCGCAGCGCCGCCGGCAGCAGGTGTTCGTAGGGCATCAGCGCCTGC
>JACZKT010000619.1 GCA_014859905.1 Rubrivivax sp. | reverse complement strand
GTCGTCCAGGCAGCGCGGCCCGCTTAGGGTATGCCATCATTCGATGCCATTCGCATCCACGGCCAGCCATGGCTTTTCTGGGAGACCTCGCTTGAAGCTCATCTCGAACACGCTCGCAGCCGTCGCCCGGTTGCTCGCCGCTGTCGGTGCGGCATCCTTGCTGGTCTCTTGCGCCGGCCCCACCTACCCGCTGGCGCCCGTCGCGGCCGCGACGCCCGACTACACCTACATCATCGGCGCCGGCGACAGCGTCAACATCGTCGTCTGGCGCAACCCGGAGCTGTCGATGTCGGTGCCCGTGCGGCCCGACGGCAAGATTGCCGCGCCGCTGGTCGATGAGCTCATGGCCCAGGGCAAGACCCCCGTGCAGTTGGCGCGCGACATCGAGCAGGTGCTCGGCAAGTACGTGCGCGACCCGGTCGTCACCGTCATGGTGGGTGGTTTCGTCGGCCCCTACAGCGAACAGATCCGCGTCGTCGGCGAAGCCGCGCGGCCGCAGTTCCTTCCCTACAAGGTGAAGATGACGATGCTGGACGTGATGATCGTCGTCGGCGGCATCACCGACTTCGCCGACGGCAACAACGCCACCATCCTGCGCACCTCCGAAGGCAACAAGCAATACCGGGTGCGCCTGCGCGACCTCATCAGGCGCGGCGACATCTCGGCCAACGTCGAAGTGAAGCCGGGCGACATTCTCATCATTCCGCAAAGCTTCTTCTGATGCGGGCGCCAGCCAGCCAACGGCAGCACCGCACGCAGACCCCGTACGCCCATGGATGAAATCATCAAGCAGCTGCTGGGCTATGCCCGCGGCATGTGGAAGTTCCGCTGGCCCAGCCTCCTTCTGGCCTGGGTGGTGGCGCTCATCGGCGTGGTGTTCATTTACCGCATCCCCGACCAGTACGAGGCTTCCGCGCGCATCTACGTCGACACGCAGTCGATCCTGAAACCGCTGATGGCCGGCCTGGCCGTGCAACCGAACGTGGGCCAGCAGATCTCCATGCTCAGCCGCACCCTGCTGAGCCGGCCCAACCTGGAAAAACTGGTGCGCATGGCCGACCTGGACCTGAATGTCACGGCAGCGGCCGACCGGGAAGAACTGATCACGAAGCTGGGCAGGACCATTCAGATCCGCAACACCGGGCGCGACAACCTCTACACGCTGGCCATCCGCGACAGCGATCAGGAGAAGGCCAAGCGCGTGGTGCAGTCGCTCACTTCGATGTTCGTCGAGTCCAGCCTCGGATCCAGCCGCAAGGACACCGATTCGGCCAAGTCCTTCCTGGACGAACAGATCCGGCGCTACGAACTCAAGCTGGAAGAGGCAGAGACCAGGTTGAAGGAATTCAAGGTACGCAATATCGACCTCCAAAGCCCCGACGGCAAGGACGCCGCCTCGCGGGTGAGAGAGGCTGCCGGCCAGCTGGAATCCGTGCGGCTGCAGCTGCGCGAGGCGGAAAATGCGCGCGACTCGATTCGCCAGCAAATGGCCGCCGAGCGTTCCCAACAGGGCAATGCCCAGGCGTCGAGCCCGCCGCCGGAGTCGTCCATCCACGTGTCGACACCCGAGCTCGACGCCCGTATCGAAGCGCTGAAGCGCAACCTCGACGGGCTGCTGCAGCGTTACACCGACCAGCACCCCGACGTCGTCGCATCCCGCCGCCTTCTCCAGGATCTGGAGCAGCAGAAGACCCGTGAAATGGCCGAACTGCGCCGCACGGCACTGGCTGCGGCCGCGAGCCAGGGGCCGGCCGCCACGACGGCCGGCATGGTGGAACAGGAGTTGTCGCGCATGCTGGCGTCGGCCGAAGTGCAGGTGGCCACTTTGCGCACCCGGGTGGGTGAGTTCAGCGCCCGCCTGGCGGCGGCCCGCGAGTCGCTCAAGACCGCGCCCCAGCTCGAAGCCGAAGCCGAGCAGCTCAACCGCGACCACGGCATCAACCGCAGGAACTACGAGGCACTGGTGGCGCGGCGCCAGTCGGCCGTGATGTCGGGCGAACTGGAAGTGGCTTCGGGTCTGGCGGAATTCCGCCTCATCGACCCGCCGCGTGTCTCGCCCAAGCCGGTTTCACCCAACCGGGTGGCGCTGCTGCCCTTGCCGCTGGCAGCGGGCCTGGCAGCAGGCCTCGTGCTGGCCTTCCTGCTGAGCCAGTTGCGCCCCGTGTTCTACGACCCCAGTGAACTGCGCAGCAAGACGGGCCTGCCCCTGCTGGGCGTGGTGTCGCTGCGCGTGGACGATGCGGTGCGGCGCAAGGAGCGCGGCAGCCTGATCCGTTTCGCCAGTGCTTCGCTGGGCCTGGTGGGCTTGTTTGCCGTGGGCCTGGCCGTGACGGCCGCCATGAGTTGATGACCGGGGTCCTATCTTGAGCACCTTGATCGAACAAGCCGCGCTGCGGCTGCAGCAACTCCGCCAGGCCGGCATCGACGTGCCCGACCTGGACC
>JACZKT010000618.1 GCA_014859905.1 Rubrivivax sp. | reverse complement strand
TCGTGGGGTACAGCGCGTAGCTCTGGAACACCATGCCGATTCCGCGCGCGCTGGGCTCGGCGTCGGTCATGTCGTGGCCGCCGATGTGCACGCGGCCGCCGGCCACGTCGACCAGGCCGGCGATGCTGTGCAGCAGGGTGGATTTGCCGCAGCCCGAGGGGCCGAGCAGCACCAGGAACTCGCCCTCGGCGACCTCGAGGTCGAGCGCACGGATGACGTCGTGGGCGCCGAAGCGGATGTGCAGGCCCTGCAGGCTGACCGCGGACATGTCTCTAGCCCTTCACCGCGCCGGCGGCAATGCCGCGCAGGAACCAGCGCCCGGACAGGAAGTACACCGCCAGGGGCACCAGCGAGGTGAGGATGGTGGCCGCCATGTTGACGTTGTACTGGCGCTCGCCGGTGGTGGTGTTGATGACGTTGTTGAGCTGCACCGTCATCGGCTGCTGCTCGTGACCGGCGAACACCAGGCCCAGCACGTAGTCGTTCCACACACCGGTGAGCTGCATGATGGCGGCGACCACGATCATCGGCGTGGCCAGCGGCAGCATCAGCTGCCCGAAGATGCGCCAGAAGCCGGCGCCGTCCACCCGCGCGGCCTTGAACAGCTCCACCGGCACGGCCAGGAAATGGTTGCGGAACAGCAGCGTCATCACCGGCATGCTGAACACGGTGTGCACGGCCACGATGCCCGGCAGCGAACTGAACAGCCCCAGCGCCGCCAGCAGCTTGACGAGCGGATAGATCATCACCTGCACCGGGATGAAGGCGCCCAGCAGCAGCACGCCGAACAGCCACTCGGCGCCGCGCGGCCGCCACAGGCTCAGCGCGTAGCCGTTGAGCGCGCCGATGGCGATCGGCAGCACGGTGCTGGGCACGACGATGGCCACCGAGTTCCAGAAGCCGACGCGGATGCCCTCGCAGGACACGCCGGCGCAGACTTCGCTCCAGGCCACGCGCCAGGGCTCCAGCGTCGGCGCTGCCGGCAGCGCGAAGAGCTGGCCGGCGCGGATCTCGTCCATGGTCTTGAACGAGGTCACCAGCATCACGTACAGCGGCGCGAGGAAGAACAGCGCCGTGGTCAGCAGGAAGGCGTAGATGCCCAGACGCGCCGCCGAACGCTGCAGCGCACGCCGCGGCCTCAGCGCCGGCACCGGGGCCGGCATCGCGTTCACGCCACCCCCCGCGCGGCGGCAGCACGATGGCGCGCATACAGCAGCGGTGCCACCAGTGCCAGCACGGTGAGCAGCAGCACCGTGGCGCCGGCCGAGGCGAGCGCGATATTGGCGCGCCCGAACAGGTGGTCCATGATGAACTTGGCCGGCACCTCGCTGGCCGTGCCGGGGCCGCCCTGGGTCATCGCCACCACGACGTCGAAGACCTTGACCACGCCGGCGAACAGCAGCACGCCCACGGTGGCCAGCGTCGGCGCCAGCATCGGCAGCACGATGCAGACATAGACCCGCCAGGCCGGGATGCCGTCCAGCCGCGCGGCCTTCCAGATCTCGGCGTCCACGCCGCGCAGGCCGGCCAGCACCAGCGCCATCACGAGCCCCGCGGCCTGCCACACGGCAGCGACGACGACGGTGTAGATGACCTTGTCCTGGTCGATGATCCAGTCGAAGCTGAAGTCCTCCCACCCCGCCCGGCGCAGCGCCTGCTGCAGCCCGCTGCCGGGGTTGAGCAGCCATTGCCAGACCAGGCCGGTGGCCACGAAGGACATCGCATAGGGGTACAGGAAGATGGTGCGCAGCAGGCCCTCGCCGCGCACCTTCTGGTCGATGAAGACGGCCAGCAGGCAGCCGATGACCAGGCTGGCCGTGACGAACAAGAGGCCGTAGACGGCCAGGTTCTGCATCGACAGCAGCCAGCGCTCGTTGGTGAACAGCCGCGCATACTGCGCCAGGCCGACGAAGTCGTCGGTGGGAAAGCTGCGCGCGCTGGACAGCGACACGCGCAGCGTCCACAGCACCGTCCCAAGGTAGCCCACCAGCGCCGTCAGCGCCATCGGCAGCAGCGCCAGCCAGGGTGCCCAGCGGCGCGGGCGCCGCCTCGGCGGCGCGACAACGGGAGGGCCGTGGCTCACGGTCGCAGCGCGGCGGCAATGTCCCGCTGCACCTTCTCGACCGCGATGTTGCGGTTCCAGTAGGTGGTCAGGATGTCGGCCAGCGCGCCGTTCTGGTCGGGGGTGAGATAGACCTCGCCGTTGCCGAGGTGGCGCGACTTGTCCTTCATGATCGCCAGGCCCTGCTGTGCGCACAGGTCCAGCTTCGAGGCGTCGACGTCGGTGCGGATCGGGATCGAGCCCTTGCGCTGGCTGAAGGCCACCTGCGTGGCCGGCTGGGTGACGACGCTGGCCAGCAGGCGCTGCGCCCGCAGCACGTCGGGCCGCGTGCTCTTGGGGAACACGAAGACGTCGCCCTGGATGACGTAGGGCGAGGCCGGCCCGAAGCCGGCGATGCAGCCGTAGTCGCGCCCCGGCACCTGGTTGGCGAGCGCGAACTCGCCCTTGGCCCAGTCGCCCATGAACTGCACGCCGGCCCTGCCGGTGATGAGCAGCGCCGTGGCGTCGTTCCAGTTGCGCCCGGGCGAGCCCTTGTCGACGTAGGCCTGCAGCCGCTTGAAGGTCAGCAGCACCTGCTTGAAGGCGTCGGACAGGATGGCGTTGCGGTCGCGGTCGCGCAGCACCTTGAGATAGAGCGCGCGCCCGCCGAGGTTGCTGAGCACCGCGGTGAACACGATGTTGTCCTGCCACGACTGCCCGCCGTGGGCCAGCGGCACCAGGCCGGCGGCCTTGAGCTTGTCGAGCGCCGCGAACAGCTCGTCCATCGACTTCGGCTCGCTGGCGATGCCGGCGCGCTTGAAGGCGGCGTGCGAGTACCAGATCCACGCCGGCATGTGGATGTTGACCGGCACCGCGTAGTAGTGGCCCTGGACGCGGATGACGTTGAGCACGGTCTCGGGCAGGAAGCGCTCCCAGCCGTCGCGCTGCGCCACCTCGTCCATCGGGTTGAGCATGCCCTGCTCGACCATGTCGAGGAACTGGCGCGAGGTGTTGAACTGCGCCGCGGTCGGCGGGTTGCCGCCGATGATGCGGTTGATGGCCACCGAGCGCGCCTGTTCGCCCAGCGCCACCGCCATGTCCACCCAGACGCCGCCGGCGGCCCGGTAGGCGTCGGCCAGCGCGTTGACGGCCGCCGATTCGCCCCCGGAGGTCCACCAGTGGATGACCTCGGCCCGGGGGGCGGTGCCCTGCGCGGTGGCGCCCCACGCGGCACCCGCCAGCAGCGCGGCGGCGCCGTGAAGGCCCGGCAA
>JACZKT010000617.1 GCA_014859905.1 Rubrivivax sp. | reverse complement strand
TGCTGACCCGCGCCGACCGCGCGCGCGACCTGCCGCGCCCGCCGGCCTACCTGCTGGGCACCGGCATCGGCGTCAGCCACCGCCAGATCTCGGCCATGCCCGACCTGACGACCACTGCCGCCGTCGAGTCGGGCCGCCGCGCCTATGACATGGCGGGCGTGGGGCCGCAGGATATCCAGCACCTGATGCTGTACGACGCCTTCACCATCAATACGCTGCTGTTCCTGGAAGACCTGGGTTTCTGTGCCAAGGGCGAGGCCGGGCCGCTGGTCGCCAGCGGCGCCATCGCGCCGGGCGGGCGCCTGCCTGTGAACACCAACGGCGGCGGCCTGTCGTGCAACCACCCCGGCATGTACGGCCTGTTCACGGTGATCGAAGCCGTGGAGCAACTGCGCGGCAACTGCGGCGAGCGCCAGGTGCCCGGCGTGCAGCTGGCGCTGGCCCATGCCAACGGCGGTGTGCTGTCCAGCCAGGCCACGGCCATCCTGGGTTCGGCCGACACACTCTGATGATCGACCCCAAGTCCTTGCTGGCCGAAGCGCTGCCCGTCGTCGAGCAGACGCTGCACTGGCGCGACTGCGCGCTGTACGCGCTGGGCCTGGGCGTGGGCCTGGATCCGCTGGACGACGGCGACCTGCGTTACCTGGACGAAACCAGGCTGCTGGTGCAGCCGACCATGGCCAACGTGATGGGCTACCCCGGCTTCTGGATGCGCGAGCCACGTTTCGGCATCGATGCCGCGAAGACCGTGCACGGCGAACACGCACTGCGCCTGCACCGCCCGCTGCCCGGTAGCGGCACGGTGCGCGGCACGAGCCGCATCACCGGCCTGCTGGACAAGGGCGTGGGCAAGGGCGCGCTGGTCTACGTTGAACGCGAGATCGTCGACGTGGCGAGTAGCGAGCTGCTGGCCACGGTGCGGCAGACGGTGTTCTGCCGCGGCGATGGCGGATGCGGTGGCTTCGGCGGTGACGACGTGGCGCCGCCGGTGCACGCCGTGCCCGACCGCGCGCCCGACGGTGCCATCACGCTGCCCACCTCGCCGCAGGCGGCGCTGATCTACCGCCTCTCGGGCGACCTGAACCCGCTGCACTCCGACCCCGCCACCGCGCGCGCTGCGGGTTTTGAGCGGCCCATCCTGCACGGCCTGGCGACCTTCGGTGTCGTCGGCCACGGGCTCGTGAAACAGTTGTGCGGCGGCGATCCGACGGCGCTGCAGGCGATGGGCGGGCGCTTCTCGGCGCCGGTCTCTCCGGGCGAGACGCTGCGGCTGGAGTTGTGGCACGACGGCCCCGGCCGCGCTTCCTTTCGCGCCAGCGTGCCGGCACGCGGCGCGGTGGTCATGGACAACGGCTTTGCGGAGTTCCAGGCATGACGAGCTTGCTGTCCCACATCCGCGTGCTCGACCTGAGCCGCATCCTGTCCGGCCCCTGGGCGACGCAGATGCTCGCCGACTTCGGCGCCGACGTCATCAAGGTCGAACGCCCCGGCAGCGGCGACGACGTGCGCCACCAGGGCGCGCAGCTGAAGGACCGCGACGGCATGCCCACCGAAGAGCGCACCGTCTTCCTGGCGCTGAACCGCGGCAAGCGCTCGATCGCCATCGACATGGCCACCCGGGCTGGGCAGGAGCTGATCCGCCGCATGGCCGCCAGCGCCGACGTGGTGGTGGAGAATTTCAAGGCCGGCGACCTGGCACGCTACGGCCTGGACCATGTGGCGCTGCGCGCCATCAACCCGCGCATCGTCTACTGCTCGATCAGCGGCTTCGGCCAGAGCGGCCCCTACCGCCACCTGCCGGGCTATGACCTCGTCTTCCAGGCCATGAGCGGGCTGATGAGCCTGACCGGCGTGCCCGAAGGCCAGCCCGGTGCCGGGCCGCAGCGCACCGGCTACCCCATCAGCGACACCACGGCGGGCTTCTACGCCACCATCGGCATCCTCGCCGCGCTGCACCACCGCGACACGGTGTCCGGCGAAGGCCAGTACATCGACCTCGCGATGCTCGACGCCCAGGTGGCCGCGATGTCGTCGATGGCCATGAGCTATGTCGTCGCCGGCGAAATGCCGCAGCGCGTGGGCATCCGCTCGCAGCTGACCTGCCCCTACCAGGATTTCGACTGCGCCGACGGCCAGGTGATGATCGCCGTCGGCAACGACAAGCAGTACCAGCAGCTGTGCACCGAGGTCATCGGCCGCCCCGAGCTGGCCACCGACCCGCGCTACACGACGACGCCGCTGCGTGTGGCCAACCGCGAAAGCTTGGTGCCGGTGATTGCCGAGATCCTGCGCGGCAATACCGTCGAGCACTGGATGGCCAGGCTGCGCGCGGCCAACGTGCCCGCGGGCCCGATCAACGACTTCGCGCAGGTGCTGAACGACCCGCAGATCCGCCACCGCGAACTGCTGCAGCAGGTGCCGCACACGCTGGCGGGCAGCATGCCCTTCATCGCCAACCCGCTGAAATTCTCGGCCACACCCATCAGCTACCGGCGCGGCCCGCCGCTGCTGGGCGAACACACGGACGAGGTGCTGCGTGAAGTGCTTCAACTTGACGACACGGCCATCGCAGCGCTGCGGGAACAAGGAGTGATCGCATGAGGGCCGTGCTGTGCAAGGCCTACGGACCGCCGGAGAGCCTGGTCGTCGAGGAGCGGCCGACGCCCGCGCCCGGCCCCGGCCAGGCGCGTGTGGCCGTGCACGCCTGCGGCGTGAACTTCCCCGATACGCTGATCATCCAGGGCAACTACCAGTTCAAGCCCGAGCTGCCGTTCTCGCCGGGCGGCGAGGTGGCTGGCGTGATCCAGGCACTGGGCGAAGGCGTCACGGGCTTCGCCGTCGGTGACCGCGTCATCGCCGCGACCACCTGGGGCGGTTATGCCGAGGAAGTGGTGGCCGAGGCCCCGCGCCTGATCCCGATGCCCGCGACGATGGACTTCAGAACGGCAGCGGCCTTCACGCTGACCTACGGCACCTCGCACCACGCGCTGAAGGACCGCGCACAACTGCGCCCCGGCGAGACCTTGCTGGTGCTGGGCGCGGCCGGCGGCGTCGGGCTGGCCGCGGTGGAGTTGGGCAAGGCCATGGGTGCGCGGGTCATCGCGGCCGCGTCCAGCGACGACAAGCTGGCGCTGTGCACCGCGCACGGCGCCGACGCCACGATCAACTACCAGACCGAGGACCTGCGCGCACGCATCAAGGCGCTGACCGGCGGCCGCGGCATCGACGTCGTCTACGACCCCGTGGGCGGCGACCTCAGCGAACCCGCGCTGCGCAGCATGGCCTGGAACGGCCGCTTCCTCGTCGTCGGCTTCGCTGCCGGGCGCATCCCCAGCCTGCCGCTGAATCTGCCGCTGCTCAAGGGCTGCGCCATCGTCGGCGTCTTCTGGGGCGCCTTCACGCGCCACGAGCCGGCACGCAACGCCGCCAATCTGCAGGAACTGCTGCAGTGGTGGCAGCAGGGCCGGCTCAGGCCCCATGTTTCGGCGGTCTACCCGCTGGAACGCGCCGCCGATGCGCTGAACGACCTGCTGCAGCGGCGTGTGCAGGGCAAGGCGGTGCTGGTGACCGGGCGCAGCGCATGACGGCGCGCAAGCTGCTGGTGGTGGGTGCACTGGGTGTGGTCGGCCGCGCCGTGGTCGAGCGTCTTGCGCCGCGCCAGGCCCACCACCTGCAAGTCGCGGCGCGCGCCCGACGCCGCGCTGCGGGCGCTGGAAGGGGTCCGCTGGGTCTCGGCCGACCTGCGCGACGCCGAGGCCACGCGGCGTGCGCTCGCACCGCACCGCGACGCCACCCACCTCGTCTACGCGGCGCTGAACGAGCAACCCGACCTGGTGCAGGGCTGGCGTGACGCCGGCAACGCGGCGCTGAATACGCAGATGCTGCGCCACACGCTGGACGCGCTGGCAGGTGCACCGCTGCAGCACCTGTCGCTGTTGCAGGGCACCAAGGCCTACGGCGTGCACACCGGCCGGCCCATGCGCGTGCCGGCCCGTGAGGACGACGCGCTGCGCGACCACACCAACTTCTACTTCGACCAGCAGGACCTGGTAGCGCAGCACGCCGCACGCGCCGAATTCGCCTGGACGGTGTGGCGGCCGCAGATCGTGCTCGGCGTGGCACTGGGCAGTGCCATGAACCCGGTGGCGGCGCTGGGCGCCTACGCCGTGCTGCAGCGCGAACGCGGCCTGCCGCTGCAACCGGTGGGCCACCCGCAGCTGTTGACCGAATGCACCGACGCCAGGCTGATCGCCGCCGCCATCGAATGGAGCTGGGGCACACCGCAGGCGCGCGGCCAGGCCTACAACATCGCCAATGGCGACGTCATCGTCTGGTCGACGCTGTGGCCACGCCTGGCGCAGCACTTCGGCATGGCGCTCGGCGACGCCAGCGCAGAACGCCTGCGCGACGCGATGCCGGCGCAGGCTGCGCTGTGGCAGCGTCTGGCCGAGCGCGAGCGGTTGACGGTGACCGACCTGGACACGCTGATGGGCTTGTCGTGGCAGTACGCCGAAGCCACCTTTGCGGCGCGCCGGCCGCTGCCGGTGCCGCCCATCGTCTCGACGATCAAATTGCGCCGGGCCGGCTTCGGCGATTGCATCGACACCGAGGAGTGCATCCTGCAGCACCTGGCGGCGATGCAGGCCCACGGCTACCTGCCGCGCTGAGCGGCGGGCGGCCAGGGCGGGGCCAACGCCCCGCCCTGGCGCTCACTCGATGATGATGTTCAGGCGCTTGATCAGCCCGCCCCAGACCTTGCCCTGTTCCCGCGTGGCCGCCAGCAGGTCGGCCGGAGAGCCCGACCTGGCCTCGTTGCCCAACTTGCGCATGCCTTCCACGAAACTGGGCGAACTGGTGATCCTGAGCAGCGCCGCGTTCAGCTTGTCAACCACCGGCCTGGGCGTGCCCACCGGAGCGAAGACGCCGTACCAGGTTTCGCCGACGATGTCGGGGTAGCCCAGCTCGCGGAAGGTCGGCACGTCGGGCATCAGCGCCTGGCGTTCCGCGCTCAACACGGCCAGCGCGCGGTACTGCCCGGCCTTGACGTTGGGCACGGCATTGGTGAGCGCCTCGACGTTGGAGTCGACGACGCCGCCGATGAGGTCCATCATCGCCGGCGCCGCGCCCTTGTAGTGCACCTGGGTCATCTTCACGTTCAGGCCGGTGGCGATCATCTCGCCCAGCAGGTGCACCATGCTGCCCTGGCCATTGGTGGCGTTGTTGATCTTTCCCGGGTTGGCCTTGCCGTAGGCCGCGTATTCCTGCAGCGTCTTCGCCGGAAAGTCCTTCTTCACGACGAAGGCGAAGGGCACGGTGCAGACCAGGGCCACCGGCGCGAAGTCATCGAGCTTGTATTGCAGCTTGTCGTTGAGGTGCGGGTTGACGGTGAACGTGGTGCCGGCGCTGAGCAGCAGCGTGTAGCCGTCCTTGGCGGCACGCGCCACGTGCGTGGCGCCGATGGCGGTGGCGGCGCCGGCCTTGTTCTCGACGATCACCGGCTGGCCCAGCTCCTCGCGCAGGCGCTGCGCAAGCTGGCGGCCCACCACGTCGCTGGTGCCGCCGGGCGGATAGGGCACGACCAGCGAGATCGGCTTGCTGGGCCAGTTGTCCTGGGCCAGGGCGATGCCGGGCAGGCCGGCCAGCGAAGTCATTGCGGCCAGGGCCAGGGCGTGGATGCGGATGCGCAAGAGGTTCTCCATCGGGGTTCGGGGGTGGGGATCAGACGGTGGCCACCGGCGTGGCCGGCGAGCCCACGGCGCCGGGCAGGCGCAGCGGCGGTGCGGTGAGCAGGAAGCTGGAACGGCCGTGGGCGCGCAGCCACTGGGCGAGCTCGGCGAAATACCAGAGCTCGCCGAGGTTCAGGCCCAGCTTGAACAGGCAGTGGTTGTGCAGCGGCAGGCCCGGGTGGTGCTCGCCCTGGCCGGGCCGGGCCGGGTAGGCTTCGACCGCAAAGTTGTCGGCGCAGATGGCGACGATGCCCGAGTCGGTGATCCACTGCAGCAGCTTCTCGTCGCGGCCGTCGAGCACGGCACAGCTGTTCTTCAGCACTTCACCGTCGGGCTGCTTGTTCATCTCGAGGATGAGGTCGGCAAAGCCGGTGTACAGGCACAGGAAGTCGCCGCTCTCCACCGTCGCGCCCTGCCCTTCCAGCGCCGCCATCAGCCCGTCGTAGCCGACCAGGGCGCGCCTGCGGCCGTGGATCCTCTCCAGGTCGACCAGCACGCCGCGGCCCTGCACGCCGGCGGTGGCCAGGCGTTCGATGCCGATGGCATGCGCGCCGAAGTCGCTGGAGACGTCGTCGGGGCCCACGACCTCGACACCGCCGCGGTAGCCGTTGTAGTAGACCTTCTCGGGCAAGCCGTCGCCGTCCGCGTCGAACATCTGGCCGACGTGACCCAGGCCGTCCCACTGCGTCGAGTACTGCGTGTACATCATCACCGCGTCGTCGGAGACGACATCGCTGAAGCAACTGCACACGCTGCTGAGCCGGAAGTTGAAGTTGAAGCCCTCGCCGCGGCGTTCGTGGAAGAACTGCGGTGCCTTGCGGTGCTGGAACAGCGTGTTGCCGCCCGGGTAATCCAGCGGCAGGCTGAGGCAGAAGGTGATGCCGTGCTCGACGGTGCGGATGGCGCGCAGCCGCCGCTCGGGCGTCAGCAGGTTCATGCGGCCGATCTGGTCGTCGGGGCCGAAGTCGCCCCAGTTCGAACCTTCGGGGCGGTGGTTCCACCGGGGCGCGTTCATGCAGTCGTTCCTTGATGCTGGTGGTTGTCGGAGGAATGAAACATACCAGACGGTATGTCATGACGTCAACCGGAATGTCCCGCACGTTTAGAACGTAAGGAAAGTGGCTCGGTACACAAACGGAGTTCCCATAGGTACTGATAGGTATGGAGGCACTGATTTACGGACGGCGTGAGACTCGGGTGGTGTGCTGGTACCAGGCGGCCGGAATCAGGCAGCGCTGCCCCGCCATCCAGGCAGCGCGGTAGGTGCGCCGCTCATCCAGCGACTCCGCCCGCGCGTTGTTGGTCAGGATGGCCCGCGACGCAGGCTGCCGGGTCTTGGAACCCGGGGCGATCATTCCCCATTGGCCCGCCACGAGCTCCAGGCCACGCAGGGTCGCAGGCAGGAAAGCCCCCGACAGGGCGCGACAGTCTCGCGCACAGCCCACCCCGGCGAAGAGCCGACCGGCGCAACGGACAGGTACCCGCCAGGGGCCTGCGCGAATCGGCGTCTCGGGGAGTTTCAGTGAACGCTGAAGTCGATCACGATGGCCCCCGGCTCGCGCTGCCGGTACTCCACGCTGACGCGTGCACCGTAGCGCTGCTCGATCTGCGCCAGCAGCGGCAGCGGGTCGTGGTCGTTGGCGAAGCGCATGGTTTCGCCCGGTTGCAGGCTGTCGAGCGCACCGAAGATCGCGGCATGCCGGAAACGCTTCGCGACGCCGCGGGCGTCGAAAGGGTAAATGGCGTCGGGGGAAAGGTGCAGATGGGGTCGTGACATGGAGTGGTCCTCAGGGTTGAGTGGGAAGGGAATCGGGCGGCGCCGGCGGTCCGACCTGCGCCGGGTTGCGCCGCGGGCGCATTGCCAGGCCGATGCGGTCGGGTACAGCATCGCTCAGCAGTCGTTGGGCCATGGGCAGCGGTTCGGCCTCTTCACGCGCAATGTGCCGCTCGTACAAGTCGGTGAAGCCTTTCACGTCTTGCGGCGCCAGCAGCGCCGGTACGCACGCCGCCACTTGTTCGAGCGGCAGGCCGCCAGCATCTCCACCGGCACCTCGAACCCGAGGGCGGGCGCGGCATGGCTCGAACACTCGCCGCTCGTTTCGGATGGCCTTCGCTCACGCGTCCTCACACATCGGCCTTGGTGGCCTTCACAGGTGCCCGGCGTCGCGCGGGACCGGGCACCGGGACCATGACGCTGCGCCGATGCACCGTCACGCCACGCGCCTTGGCCGGCCCTGTCGCCGGGCCCGTGATGTCGGCCAGCGTTGCGCCGTCGAGTTCCCTGAAGTAGGCCTGCAGGGCGGCGTCGAACACCTGCTTCAGGCGGCACGTCGGGCTCAGCGTGCACAGGTTGGTGCTGGCGTCGAAGCACTCGACCAGCCGGAAGTCTGTTTCCGTGGCGCGCACGACATCGCCGATGCGGATCGAGGCCGGGTCCTTCAGCAGCCGCAGGCCGCCGCCGCGGCCCCGCGTCGTCTCCAGCACCCCCTGGCGGGCGAGGTCGTTGACGATCTTCATCAGGTGGTTCTTCGAGACACCATGGCTCTCGGCCAGCTCGCCGATCGTGACCCGTTGCTGCGGGTGGGCTGCGCAGTACATCAAGACGCGCAAGGTGTAGTCGGTGTATTCAGCGAGACGCATGGATGCCCTTAAACATGCATCAAGTATATTGCTTTAAGTCGCGTTCGACAATAAGATGCAGACACCCTGCATCTTCTGTCGTGACCCGAATTCCATCCATCGTCACCATCACCGCGGACGCGCTGAACGCTCATGCCTGCGCCACACCTGCCCCTCGTTTCTTCGACGCTCGCCGCCGATGCCACGCCCGTGCCGGCGCCCCACGGATGGCCCTTGCTGCGACTGGGCTTCCGGCCGTTCTACCTCGGCGCGGCGCTGTTCGCGCTGCTGGCCATGCCGCTGTGGGTCGCCCTGTTCCTGGGTCAGGTGACGCTCACATTGACGGTGCCTGCTGCACTGTGGCACGCCCACGAGATGCTGTTCGGTCTTGCGGTCGCGGTGATCGGAACGATCGACATGACCCCGATGCGCGCCTTGCACGCCGGGCTGGCGCTGATCGTGATGATCGAGTGCGTGATGGCTGGGCGGGTGGTGCCGGCGTTCACGATGAGCGCGGCACCGGGGTTGAGGCTTCAGGTCCAACGCGGACTCGAGACCACCACCCTGGCGACCACCGCGCTCGCGCTCGTCCTTTGGGTCTCTGCCCCACCGGGCCCCGCCACCGCGGCTGCCTTCACGGGCGCCGCCGTCCTGCAGGTACTGCGCCAATTGCAGTGGCGCCCACTGATCACGCGCCGGCGCCCGATCCTCTGGATCCTTCATGTCGCCTATGCCTGGATCGCAATCGGATTCGCCCTTCTGGCGCTGGCGCAGATCGGCTGGGTCGACGTATCGGCCGGCGTGCATGCCCTCGCCATCGGCGCCACGGGCGGCCTCGTCATCGGCATGATCATCCGCACGGCGCGCGGCCACACCGGCCGTCAGCTGCGCGCCTCAAAGGCAGAAGTGCTGGCCTACGCCCTGGTGATGAGCGCAGCCACGCTGCGTGTCCTGGTGCCGCTGGTGGCGCCCCAATGGCTGGTGCACGCCCTGATCGGCGCCGCGTTCGCCTGGTGCGCCGCGTTTGCCATCGACCTCTCCGTCTACTCGCCGTGGCTGCTCGGAACACGCCTCGACGGCAAGGACGACTGAGGCGAATCACCCGACATCGATGTTCCACGCCGACGCGCCTGCGCGCGTGTCGGCTACACCCGCAGTGCACTAGAGAGGACACCGTTCATGACTTCCACCGTCGTCGACCCCATCACCAGCACCATCGACATTCGCGCGGTCGCCCCGCGTGAACGCCATGCGCTGATCTTCACCCGCTTCGACGCGCTGCAGCCGGGTCAGGCGCTACAACTCGTCAGCGATCATGATCCGCAGCCGCTGCGTCACCAATTAGAGGACCGGTCGTATGGTCAATTCGAATGGACCTACCTCGAGGCCGGGCCTGATCTGTGGCGGGTGCAGATCGGCAAACCCGCGGCTGCTGCGAATGGCACGACACGGCCTGTCGGTGACTCATGCTGCTCCGGCGGGGCCTGCTGCGGTTGAACCCCAGGCGACAAGTCCATGACCTTCGTCGTCACCGAATCCTGCATACGCTGCAAGTACACCGACTGCGTCGACGTCTGCCCGGTCGATGCTTTCCGCGAGGGCCCGAACTTCCTCGTCATCGACCCCGAGGAGTGCATCGACTGCGCGGTGTGCGTGCCGGAGTGCCCTGTCTCGGCCATCTACGCCGAGGAAGACGTGCCCTCCGACCAGCAGGACTTCACGCCGCTGAATGCGGAACTGTCGCGCGTCTGGAAGCCGATCACCAAGACCAAGAAGGCACTGCCGGACGCCGACGAGTGGAGCAAGGTCGAAGCCAAGCGCGCTGAACTGGAACGCTGACCCCGGGGAATCCCGCACGAACACTGTTGCCATCCTTCTGTCGGCGTTCGTGCTGTCGTTCGTCGCGCTGCTGATCTTCATCTGGTGGCAGCGCACGGGCTTGTTCGCCCGCAGCAGCAAGGGTGCCGAGGTGCTCTTCGCGCCGGGCGAGACCGGCCGCATCGAAGATGCCCGCGGCTGCACGCGCTGCGCAGGCAAGACTCCAGGACGCGGAACTTGCCGCCGCGCCGACGCACATCCGCAGTCAGTGGGGCAACGGCGCAGCGCCTGTCGGCGCCGATACCGTGGCGTCGGTGCGCAAAGAAATCGCCGCGCGCACCGAGCCCTTCAAGGGTGACGCCAAGCTGGTGCCCCTGAAGTAATGCGGCCCGGGACCCCGCCGTGCCTTGCTGTCGCCTCGCTTCGGATACCCTGGCGCGCCGCCGCAGTGCGGGCCTGTATCTGGCGATGAGCTACCATCACGCCATGAGTTCGTGTCCCGCCATCGACGTGCCCGTGTGCGCATCCCGACAGGGTGTGCCCGCCTTGCGCGCTGAGGCCGGGGCCCGCACCGGTCAGCCGGCCGCACCCCTCTGAGCCCGGCGATCACCCTTCCATCCCTTTGCGCAACGCTTCGATCGCCGGGCCTCTCAGCCCGGCGCGATGGTGCCTGTCTGCCCGGCGCAGATTCGGCACCGCAACACGAAGGTTTGCAACATGAAAGACTCAACGACTCACCGGACCCTCACCGAACTCGACCATGTTCGGCTGAAGAGCCTCATCCAACGCCACCGGCATGGTGATGCGCCGCCTGCCCATATGGATGCCATCGAAGACATGCTCGACGAGGCGTCGGTCGTGCCTTCGACGCAGGTCTCGCCCGACGTGGTGACGATGTATTCCCAGGTGGTGGCGCTGGATGCCGCCACGGGTCAGCGCAACACACTGGCGGTGTGCTACCCGTCAGATGCCGAGCCGGAAAAGGGCTTCGTGTCCGCGCTGTCGCCCGTGGGCTGGAGCCTGCTCGGGCTGCGCGTCGGCGAGGTGGCGCACTGGTCCACGCCCGCGGGCGAGCAGAAGGCGGCCGAGATCGTGGCCATCCTGTTCCAGCCCGAGGCGAGCGGCGACTACACGATGTAGCCGCCGCACTCAGGCCGCTGGTGACAGCGCCGCGAAGGCGCGCACCGTCCCCTCGACGCCCGTCACCGCAGCAAGCATGGCGCTGTCCTGCGGCCGGCTCAGGTCGACCACCGCAACCCCGAAGCCGCCCTCGGTTTCGAGGTGCAGTTGCGACACGTTGAGGCCGGCCGTGGCCAGCACGCCTTTCAGTTGCGACATCACGCCGGGCTGGACCCGGTGGATGCGCGCCAGCCGCGACGGCGCGCGCAGCGTGCCGACCGAGACATGCGGCAGGTTGACGCTGCCGCGCACCGCGTCCAGCGTCAGGATGTCTCGCAGCACGGCGTCGGGCTTCATCTACGCCGGGCGTTCGGCGCCGATCAGGCGCCGCGTGCGCTCGATGTGCCGGACCCCATCGATGGCTGCACCCCGGGCGCTCGCCGCGATGCCGGCATTGGGCATGCCTAGGCGCTGCCGCGCGGCACGCTGCACCCGCGTTCGGTGACGATGGCCTGCATCGGGATGTCGTGTGGCAGCGGATGGATGGTCGCGATGGCCGCGAGCGCAAATCCGACTCCGATCACCCGCGGCTGCCGTGCCATGGCTGCCAGTGTCCGATCGTAGAACCCGCCGCCATAGCCGAGCCTGTAGCAGGCCGGGTCGAAACCCACGACAGGCGACACCACGACGTCCGGCATCACGTCGATGCCCTCCGCCGGCACCGGGATGTTCCAGACCCCGCTGAGCATCGTGGCGCCCGGCCACCAGCGGCGGAACACGAGCGGAGCATGGCGCTCGACCACCACGGGCAGCGCACACAGGGCGCCGCTCGCATGGATCTGTTCCATCCAGGGACGAAGATTCGGCTCGCCGCGAAACGGCCAGTAGACGCCGACGGTTCGTCCACGGACATCGCCCAGCGCCTCGGTCAGGTGGCGGGCCATCGCAGAGGCGTGCCGGCGTCTTTCCTCGGCGGGCATCGCCAGTCGTGCGGCGATGCGGTGCTGACGCTCTGCCTTGCGCCATTGCATGATTTCCGCCCTGCGGTGCATGTCGGGCATCACACTTGCCAACAGGGCATGCGGTCCGGCCGTGGCGTGGCTATTCGCCAAGCGGTGCTGGACGCGGCGCGCGCCATGACGCAACGGCACCCGCCCTGTTCACGCCTTCTCCTCAGGAGGCTCCGGTGCTGCGGGTGCCTCGGGCTCACGAGCGTCCAAGCCCCACGTCATCCAGTCGTCGCCGAACAGCTCCGACGGATGCAGTGTCGCGACGCTGCCGTTGCCGCACTTGAGCGCGTCTACGGGGCAGTATTGGTCGCAACCCCAGCAGATGCGCTCGGGGTGCTTGGGATGGTTCGGAAACTTCTTGACCATGGCGGGGTGCTCCAACCGTGCGGCGTTTCGAAGTGGCAGCCCGTGCCATGCTCGCACACTGCCATCCATCACAGACCGAGCGTCAGCTGCGCGGCTTCGGACATCATCGAACGGTTCCACGGCGGGTCGAACACGATGTCCACGTTGGCTTCCGCCACGCGTGGCAGCGCCAGCACCTTGTCGCAGACCTCGTCGGCGATGACCTCGCCCATGCCGCAGCCCGGCGCGGTCAGCGTCATCTTGATCGACACCCTGAACTGGCCGTCGCCGATGTTCCCGATCGGCAGCACGTCGCAGACGTAGACCAGGCCGAGCTCGACGATGTCGACCGGGATCTCCGGGTCGTAGCAGGTCTTCAGGGTCTGCCAGACGTGGCCGCGCAGCGCTTCGGGCCCGATGTCGGCCGGCACGTTGGGCGCGGCAGGCACCGTCTTGCCGATGGCGTCGGCGTCGGCGCCCTTCAGGCGCATGAGCTGTCCGTCGACCAGCAGCGCGAAGGAAGAGCCGAGCGCCTGCGTGATCTGGGCCGGCGTGCCGGCCGGCAGTTCGACGGGTGTGCCGTCTGGGATGCGCTCGACGCGCACCGCGCGCGTGGTCACCACGGGTTCGCGCGGCGGTCTCATGGCGCGGCAGGCGAAATACTCGGCTCGGTGACCGGCTCGGCGGCAGCACCGGTCACAAGGTCCGGCGCTTCGGCGCTGTCGCCCAAGGCATGCATCAGCGCATGCCAGCCCAGCAGCGCGCACTTGATGCGGCTGGGGTAGCGCCGCACGCCGGCCAGGCTGATCAGCTTGCCGAGCTGCGCCTGCTCGGGCTCGAGCTGCCCGGTGAGCACGGCGCGGAAGCGCTGCTGCAACTGCTGTGCCAGGGCAAGGTCGCGGCCGCGAACCGCCTCGGTCATCATCGAAGCCGAGGCGATGCAGATGGCGCAGCCCTGGCCGCTGAAACGGATGTCGCGCACCTGCCCGTGTTCGACCGTCAACGCCACCTGTAGATCGTCACCGCATTGCGGGTTGTGGCCGTGCGCCTGGTGGGTCGGTGCCGTCAGGGTGCCGAAATTGCGCGGCGCGCGCTTGTGGTCCATGACCACGTCCTGGTACAGCTCGTTCTCGGCAGGTGTCATTGGAGCCCCTCGTCCGACGAGTAAATCAGTCGATTTCCCGAGAGAATGCGGGCCGACTTTCGAGCGACCCGACCCCCGGCCCGCCAAGTGCTCATCGCAGCACCTTCGTCGCCCGGGCGACGCCGGCCAGCAGCCGCTCGACCTCGTCATGGGTGTTGTAGAGAGCGAACGAGGCGCGTGTCGTCGGGCCCAGGCCCAGGTGGTCCGTCAGCGGCTGGGCACAATGGTGGCCGGTGCGCACGGCGATGCCTTGCTCATCCAGCAGGGTGCCGATGTCGTGCGGATGCACGCCTTCGGCCACGAACGAGACGATGGCCGACGCGCCGGCCGAACCAGTCGCTGGCGACAGCACCGTGACGCCGTCGATCGCTGCCAGGCCGCTGGCGGCGTGGGCGCGCAGGGCCCGCACATGGACGTCGATCCGGCTGCGGCCGACGCGGTCGATGAAGGCGGCCGCCGCGGCCAGGCCCACCGCACCGGCCACATTCGGCGTGCCGCCCTCCAGCCGCGCCGGCAGGTCGGCGAAGCTCGCATCCGCGTAGGTGACCCACGCCACCATGTCGCCGCCGTAGCGCAGCGGCACCAGGCGCTCGAGCGCGGCGCGCCGGCCGACCAGGGCGCCGGTGCCCATCGGCCCGTACATCTTGTGGCCCGAGAAGGCCATGAAGTCGCAGGCCAGCGCGCCGAAGTCGGGCACCTCGTGCCCCATGGCCTGGGCGGCATCGAGCACGGTCAATGCGCCGGCGCTGGCGGCCAGCGCCAGCAGGGTCTCGTAGGGCGGGCGCTCGCCGGTGGCGTTGGCACAGGCGGTGAGCGCGAAGATGCGCGTGCGTGGCGTCAGCAGCCGCTTCAGGTCTTCGGCGTGCAACCGCCCCTGCGCATCGGGCAGCAGGATGCGCAGCGTGGCGCCACAGCGCCGGGCCGCCTGCTGCCACGGCACCAGGTTGGCATGGTGTTCGAGGCCGCTGACGACGATCTGATCACCGGGCCGCAGCAGCGCCGGCCCGGCACCGGCGGTCGACAGGCCGTGCGCCACCTGGTTGAGCGCATCGGTGGTGCCCGAGGTGAACACGAGTTCGTGCGCCGGCCCGGCGCCGACGAAGCGCTTCAAGACCTCGCGGGCGCGGTCGAAGGCATTGGTGGCACGCTGGCTCAGCGTGTGCACGCCGCGATGGATATTGGCCCTCTCGTGCAGCTCGAAATCCCTCATCGCGTCCAGCACCGGCAGCGGCGTCTGGGTCGTCGCCGCGTTGTCCAGGTAGGCCAGCGGCGCACCATTGACGTGCTGCGCCAGGACCGGAAAGAGGCCACGCAGATGGCCGGGCAGGTCACCCGCGGGGTCGCTCTCGAGATAGCCCGCAAGGTCGCCCGCAAGCTTGCCCGCATGAACTCCCGCAACTGCGCGCTGAAGCCCGTGCAGGTCAGCCATGACCAAGCTCCTGTGCCGCAGCCTGCCCGGTGGCAAGATGACGCGCCACCGCGCTGCCGAGCAGCGTGTCGATCGCCAGCGTCTGCATCAGCTCGGGCCCGCCCAGGCCCCGCTCCAGCAAGGCGCTGGCCAGGCCCTGGACGATGAGGCCGCGCGCGCTGTGTTCGTCCAGGCCGCGTTGGCGGGCATAGAAGAGCGCTTCTTCCGGCAAGGCGCCCCAGGTGGCGCCGTGCGCCGCCTGCACCTTGTCATGCTCGATCTCCAGGTGCGGCCGCAGCACCAGGCGCGGCTGGCCGCCGGTGGGAATGCCCGTCAGGTGCTGCCGCACGGCGGCTTCGTCGGCCCCGGGCGCAATGTGCGTATGGGCGTTGACCACCGCACGCGCGGCGCCGCTGGCCAGCACCAGGGCCTCGACCGTGCTCGCCGTGTGTGCCGCGGTGTGCGACACCCGCACCTGCTGCTCCAGCGCCGAGCCGGCGGCGAACAGCACCGCGGCGGTTCGCGCCGTGGCGTGCTCGGCGTGCAGGTCGATGCGGTTGCGCTGCAGGTGGTAGCTGCTGCCCGCGGCGATCAGCGCCTGCTGGTAGCTGGCACCGCGGCCCAGCCGTGCATGAAGCTGGTGCGCCACGCGGTCGCCGGCATCCGGCACGACGATGCGCAGATGCTGCAGCGTGGCACCGGCGCCCAGTCGCAGGTGGATCTGCAGGTTCTGCACGACGGCGTGCTGGCAGTTCAGCGGCTCGCGTTCGTGACGCTCCACCAGCACGCAGTGCACGCCGGCCTGCACGTCGATGACCAGCAGCGGCGCCTCCACCGCGGCACGCGGCTGGTGCCGCAATTGCAGCCAGACGGTCTGCCCGGGTTCCCGATCCACACCCGGAATGCCGCCAATGTGCAGGCGCAGGCCCTGTCGGCACAACGCGCGGTGGGCCCAGACGAAGGGCGCCGCCTCGTCGTCGCCCGGCAGCGGCAGGCCTGCGA
>JACZKT010000060.1 GCA_014859905.1 Rubrivivax sp. | reverse complement strand
GCGGCCCGCGCTGGAGAAGATCGCCCAGCGCCACGGCGCGCGGCTGAAGGTGGTGGAGGTGCCGCCCGGCCCGCCGGTGATGAGCCCGCTGGTGGCCGAGGTCTACGGCCCCAGCGAAGCCGGCCGCCAGCAACTCGCCGCGCGCGTGGCGCAGGCCTTCGCCGCCACGCCCGACATCAGCGCCATCGATACCTCGCTGCACGAAGACGCGCCGCGCGCCTTCCTGCGCGTGCAGCGCCAGCGCGCCGAATCGCTGGGCATCCCGGTGAGTGCGGTGGCCGCCACCGTGCAGGGCGCGCTGTCGGGCACCGACGCGGCCTGGCTGCACGACGGCCAGAGCAAGTACCCGGTGCCGGTGCGGCTGCAGCTGCCGCGCGAGGCGCAGGTGGGGCTCGACGCGCTGCTGGCGTTGCCGCTGCGTGCCGCCAACGGGCAGCTGGTGCCGCTGTCGGAACTGGTGCGCGTGGAGCGCGGCGTGGCCGACAAGCCGCTGTTCACCAAGAACCTGATGGGCGTGAGCTATGTCTACGCCGACGTCGGCGCCGGCGGCGAAACGCCCGACTCACCGCTGTACGGCCTGTTCGGCATCCGCGGCAAGCTGTCCGAGGCGGCCCTGCCGGGCACCGGCGCGCTGGGCGAATACTGGATCAACCAGCCGGCCGACCCGTACCGCGAATACGCCATCAAGTGGGACGGCGAATCCCAGATCACCTACGAGACCTTCCGCGACATGGGCGCGGCCTACGGCGTGGGCCTGATCCTGATCTACCTGCTGGTGGTGGCGCAGTTCAAGAGCTACAAGACGCCGCTGATCATCATGGCGCCGATCCCGCTGACCATCATCGGCGTGATGCCGGGCCATGCCCTGTTCGGCGCCAACTTCACCGCCACCTCGATGATCGGCATGATCGCGCTGGCCGGCATCATCGTGCGCAACTCGATCCTGCTCGTCGACTTCATCGAGCTGCAGGTGAGCCAGGCCGTGGCCTTCAGGGACGCCGTGGTGAACTCGGCCGCGGTGCGCGCACAGCCGATCGCGCTGACCGCGCTGGCGGCGATGACGGGCGCACTGTTCATCCTGGATGACCCCATCTTCAACGGGCTGGCGATCTCGCTGCTGTTCGGCATCCTCGTCTCGACGCTGCTGACGCTGGTGGTGATCCCGGTCCTCTACTACGCCTTCAACCGGCGCCAGCACGCGGTCCGGGCCGACGCCCCGGGCGCCGCCTGACCCCCTTTCCTTCCAGCAACACCCCAACCTACGGAGACCCACCATGACCATCGACCGCCTGATCCGCATCTTCGCCGGCAGCTTCATCCTGCTTTCGCTCGCCCTCGGTGTGGCTGAGAGTCCGATCTACGTTTCGGGCTGGTGGCTGGCCTTCACCGCCTTCGTCGGCGCCAACCTGCTGCAGTACGGCTTCACCAACGTCTGCCCGCTGGGCTGGATCCTGAAGAAGCTCGGCGTGCCCGAAAAGGCCGCCGCCGGCGCACGTTGACCGCGGCGCGGGACGCAGCTTTCGAAAAGGCGTCGAGAATGGCGACCCTGCCGATCCAAGAACGGGGGCCGTGCGCCATGTCCGAACTCACCGATGCCAAGACCCGCGCCGACCTGCTGAACCGCCTCAAGCGTGCCGAGGGTCAGTTGCGCGGCATCCAGCGCATGATCGAAGAAGGGCAGGGTTGCCGCGACATCGCCACCCAGATGGCGGCCGTGCGCAAGGCGCTGGACAGCGCCTATGTGCACATGACGGTGTGCTTCATGCAGCAGGAGCTGGAGGCCTGCCTGGGCGGCGACGCCGACGGCGCGGCCAGCGAACGCATCGGCGGCGTGCTGTCGGACGTGCAGGAACTGCTGGGCAAGCTGCGGTGAAGGCGTGCGCTTTGCCTTTGCGCCGGCCGGTCCCGGGCCGTTGCTGACCACGATCGCGCGGCATCTACCGCGCTTTTCGTCACTTCGCTTTCACATCGGTCTGCCATGCTCGCGGCGTGGAGGCCGTCCGATGATCGAGTTCTTCCAGCCGCCGCGGCGGCTGAGCTGCGGCATCGTGATCGTCAACGACGCGCACGAACTGCTGCTGTGCCATGTCACCGGGCACGACCACTGGGACCTGCCCAAGGGCGGCGCGATGGCCGGCGAGACGCCGCTGCAGGCGGCGCTGCGCGAAACGCGCGAGGAATGCAGCCTGGCGCTGGAGCCCTCGGCGCTGCTGGAGCTGGGCCGCCTGCCCTACCGTGCGCGCAAGGACCTGCACCTGTTCGGCGCCCGGCTGCCGCGAGTGGACACAGGAACGCTGCACTGCGAAAGCCGCTTCACCGACGGCAACACCGGCGCGCGTTTGCCCGAGATGGACGGCTTCGGCTGGTTCCCCTTCGCGCAGGTGCCGCAGCTGTGCACGCGCAAGCTGACTGCGGTGCTGCACGAGCGGCTGGACCTGGCGGCAATGCTGGCGCGCCTGCGCGAGCGCGAGGCCCTGGCCGCCTGAAAGG
>JACZKT010000616.1 GCA_014859905.1 Rubrivivax sp. | reverse complement strand
TGCCCGCCCTGCTTGAGCTTTTGGTTCGCTGGGGATGTGGCTACTGGGTACAGGCGGGGTTCAGGCCGAGCAACTTGAAGGCCTTGGTCTGAAGCGGCGTGGGCCGCGTGGTGGTGACGATCTTGGCCGCGGGGTTGAGGTGGGTGTGGGTGACGTTGTAGGCCAGCGTCGAGAGATCCTGCAGCAGGGTTCTGAAGCTGTGCAGCGGTGAGCCGTCATCGGCCGACTTGCTCGCGTCCTTGGCCTTGGCGTGCTCGGATCGAAGCGCCTTGGCCACCGGCGAGGCCCTGGCAGCGCTGGCCTGATCGATGTACTCGTCGTCGAACAGCATGGGCTTCAGACGCTCGCGCATGTGCCACTCGACGTAGTACGCCAGCATGCACAGGAAGATGTGGGCGCGCACGCGCTGCTCGGAATAGTGGAAGACGGGGCGCACGTGCAGGTCGATGGTCTTCATCGAACGGAAGGCACGCTCCACATGCGCCAGGCTCTTGTAGGCCGCAACCGTCGCGCCGGCATCGAGCTTTGCCGCCGGGACATTCGTGCGGATCACGTACAGCCCGTCCAGCGCCGCCTCGGCCTGGATGGCATCGAGCTTGCGCCGATAGCGCAGCGACGTCTGGGTGATGGTCAGCTCGAAGTGCTTGGCCATGTGGAAGTGGTCGATCACGCGCCCCACACGCAAGCCGATGGCATCCTCACCGCGCAGCGGGTGGCGAGCGCGCTGCGTGGCCGCCACGATCTTGTCCAGGTCGGCCTCGGTTGCGGCCAGCAACTCCAGCCGCTTGCGCGCACGCTCTTCGGCCAGCAGCGGGTTGCGACACACCACCAGCCGCTCGCCGGGGAAGTGCGCACTGCTCAGCTCCAGCAGGTTGCGCTCATCGAACAGCGACGGCTGGAACGGACCGTGATCCTGGGCGAGCTGTGCGATCTGAGGGGCACGCAGCGAGCTCACCCAGTCCATGCCCGCGGGCTTGAGCACCTGCTCGATGCGCGCCGAGGTCAGCATGCCGCGGTCACCCACCCAGGCCAGGTGTTCGATGCCGAAGCGATCCTTCAACTTGGCCACCTGAGCGGCCACCGTCGCCGGGTCGGCCGTGTTGCCCTTGAACACCTCCACCGTGATCGGACAACCCTCGGAGGAACACAGCAAGCCGAAGACGATCTGCGGATCATCGCGCTTGCCGTCGCGCGAGTGACCACGCGCAGCGAGCTCGCAGCAGCGCCCGGTCAACCAGGTCGAGGTCAGGTCGTACAGCACCAGGGTTGAGCCTACGAGGTGTTGGCGGGCCAGACGCTTCTCGATGCCGGGCTGGGCATTGTGCAGCCAGTCCAGAGCCCGGTACAGATCGTCGGCACTGCATTGACCCACGCCCAGCACGCGGCCCAGCGACGAACTGGCAGTGTCGTCGTGCAGCAAGCGATGGGTGGCCAGCTTGGAGGCCGGCGAGATCACGCGCGCCACCAGCATGGCCAGCAACAACGGCTGCAGCTCCGCCGGCGCAGAGCCGAACCAAGACGATGCACCCGAGCCACGCGCCGCACCCAACACCGCGGCGACGTGACCGTGAGGCAGGGTGCGCTCGACGGTGAACACCTCCTCGACACTGGGTACAGCCACGCCGCCACGCAGTAGCACCTTCAGGCCCTCGATCACTTCATCGGGCAGGCACGACAGGTTGGCCAGGGTGCGTTTGCGGACCTTGCCGTCCTCTCGGTATGACTCGCGCAGCAGGACCGCGGCGGGCGAGTTGCGGTTCGGCACCGACTCGATGTACATGACTGCATTTATAGCTCAATGCGGTAGGCAATTCAAGTGCAAAACGAACAATATACATGGCTACAACTTGGTGTAAGAAAAAGGCCGCAACCCGCGCCAACGCTGGGTTACGGCCTGATCAGGGGCTCAAAGTTCGGGCTAGCTTCGGTCTAACTGCGAGAGCGACTGGAACCGGCCACGTCCTTCTATTCACGTGCGCGTAAGGCGACACTTTGAACGACCGGTTAGAATCTGCAGCAGACTTGAATGAACTGGCCGCGACTGTTTCCGGCAATCGTTGGCCAGGCAACGCTATTCAGTCGTGTCGAATGGCCGTCGGCTCGATGCCGAACATGCGCTTGTGCGTGCGCGTCAAATGCGACGAGTCGGCAAAGCCGGCCTCGTGAGCAGCCTCCGTCCAGGAGGCGCCGGCCATTGCCGCCTCGATGGCCACGTTGATGCGAAGCCAAAGAAGATAGGCGCGAAAGGACGTTCCGATCTCC
>JACZKT010000615.1 GCA_014859905.1 Rubrivivax sp. | reverse complement strand
TGCCTGCCCCGCTGGCCACGCGGCGCAGCAGCTCGCCCAAGGCCTGGGCCTCGTGCGGCAGGCGCCCGGCGAGCAACTGGAACAGGGTCGCACCCAGTGCGTAGAAGTCGCTGGCCGGGGTCGGCACGCCGCCGGCCAGTTGCTCGGGCGCCATGTAGCCGGGCGAGCCGAGCACCAGGCCGGTGGCGGTCTGGGCGGCGTCGGCCACACGTGCGAGGCCGAAATCGGCCAGCTTGACGGTGTCGCTGGGCCAGTGCGCCAGGATATTGGGAGGCTTGATGTCGCGGTGCACCACACCCTGGCGGTGCGCGTAGGCCAGCGCCAGCGCCACCGCTTCGGCCACGCGCAGCACCAGGAGTGCGGGCAGCAGCCGCGAAGGCCGGGTGTAGCGCTCGAGGCTGGCTCCGGGGACCGGCTCCATCGCCAGCCAGCCGAGGGCGCCCTCCACCCCGGCAGCCAGCACGGTCACGATGCCGGGGTGCACGAGCCGGCGGGCGGCGGCGGCGCTGTGCAGGAAGGCAAGGCGCGCGCCTTGGTCGGCGCCGGCCAGGCTGATCAGCTTGAGCGCGACGGCCTGCGCGTCCGCTTCGCGTTCGGCCAGGAAGACCGTGCTCTGCGTGCCTTGGCCGATGATGCGTAGCAGGCGGTAGCCCGCGACGACACTGCCCGCGCGCAGCACGGCCTGCATGGGGTGCGATCGTCAGTGCTGCGTGGCAGCAGCCCGGCGTTTGAGCAGCATGCCGACGGCCAGGACGAGCAACGCGCCAGCCAGTCCGGCACCGTGGCGCACACTGGCCAGCACCTCGGACGGCACGCCCGGCTTGTCCAGCGGCAGCGTCGGCACATAGGCAAGCAGCGCGGGGTCGGTGACGGTCATGGCGCCGGCAATCCAGCCCAGCAGCATGCCGCCCAAGGTGATGATCCACGGGAAGCGGTCCATCAGCTTGATCACGAGCTGGCTGCCCCAGACGATGATGGGGATCGACACCAGCAGGCCGAAGATCACCAGCGGCATCTTGTGGTCGCCGCCCACGGCTTCGGCGGCGCCGGCAATGGCGATGACGTTGTCCACGCTCATCACCAGATCAGCCACGATGATGGTCTTGACGGCCGTCCACAGCCGGTCCGAGGCCTGGATGTCGCCGTGGCCGCCTTCGTCGTCGGGGGCCAGCAGCTTGACACCGATCCACACCAGCAGCGCCGCACCCACGAGCTTGAGGTAGGGAATGGCCAGCAGCGTGAGCGCGAAGAAGATCAGCACCACGCGCAGGAAGATGGCGCCGGCGGTGCCCCACAGGATGCCCTTGAGTCGCAGCTTCGGCGGCAGCTTGCGGCACGCCAGCGCAATGACCACTGCGTTGTCGCCGCCGAGCAGGATGTCGATCATGATGATCTGGCCGACGGCGACCCAGAATGGGGCATGCATGAACTGATCCATCGGGGCGGCTTTCCTCGCGGGCGATAGCGTTGGGAGCGCTGGAGTTTAGTGGCCGGCCGCCGGCGCCCGACTGCGGGAACTACAGACCCGGCACGGTCGTCATGGCAAGCGAACGGGCCGCCCGCAGGCGGCAGTGCCAAATGAAGGGCCGCCCGCAGGCGGCCCGTGGCACAGCGGCACTGCGGGGCCGGGCCGCCGCTGGTCTACAGCAGGCCCTTGAGCAGGCGCCCCATCTCCGACGGATTGCGTGTGACCGTGAAGCCGCACTCTTCCATGATCGCCAGCTTGGCGTCGGCGGTGTCGGCGCCGCCGCTGATCAGTGCGCCGGCGTGTCCCATGCGTTTGCCGGCCGGCGCGGTGACGCCGGCGATGAAGCCGACGATGGGCTTGTTCATGTTCGCCTGGCACCAGCGCGCGGCCTCGGCCTCGTCGGGGCCGCCGATCTCGCCGATCATGATCACGGCGTCGGTGTCCGGGTCGTCGTTGAACAGGCGCATGACGTCGATGTGCTTGAGGCCGTTGATGGGATCGCCACCGATGCCCACCGCGCTGCTCTGGCCGAGGCCGATCTCGGTGAGTTGCGCCACGGCTTCATAGGTCAGCGTTCCCGAACGACTGACGACCCCGATGCGGCCCTTCCTGTGGATGTGGCCCGGCATGATGCCGATCTTGATCTCTTCGGGCGTGATGACGCCCGGGCAGTTGGGCCCCAGCAGCAGCGTCGTCTTGCCGCCGGCGGCCTGCTTGATCTTCATCCGGTTGCGCACCATCAGCATGTCCTTGATCGGGATGCCTTCGGTGATGCAGACGACGAGGTCGAGTTCGGCCTCGACGGCTTCCCAGATGGCGGCGGCGGCGCCGGCCGGCGGCACGTAGATCACGCTCACCGTGGCGCCGGTGGCGGCCTTGGCTTCCTTGACGCCGGCGTAGATGGGAATGCCTTCGAAGTCCTCGCCGGCCTTCTTCGGGTTGACGCCGGCGACGAAGCAGTTCTTGCCATTGGCGTAGGCGACGCAGCCGCGGGTGTGGAACTGCCCCGTCTTGCCGGTGATGCCTTGCGTGATGACGCGGGTGTTGTTGTCGATCAGGATGGACATGGGGTGTGCTCCGCGTGCTTACTTGACTGCCGCAACGATCTTGGTCGCCGCCTCGGCCATGGTGTCGGCGCTGATGATCGGCAGTCCCGATTCGGCCAGGATCTTCTTGCCCAGGTCTTCGTTGGTGCCCTTCATGCGCACCACCAGCGGCACCGACAGATTCACCGCCTTGCAGGCCGCGACCACGCCTTCGGCGATGGTGTCGCACTTCATGATGCCGCCGAAGATGTTGACCAGGATGCCCTTGACCTTGTCGTTCTTGAGCATGATCTTGAAGGCCTCGGTCACCTTCTCGGCGGTGGCGCCGCCGCCGACGTCCAGGAAGTTGGCCGGCTCGCCGCCGAACAGCCTGATGGTGTCCATGGTGGCCATCGCCAGGCCGGCACCGTTGACCAGGCAGCCGATGTTGCCGTCGAGGCTGATGTAGCTGAGGTCGAACTTGCTGGCCTCCACTTCGGCCGGGTCTTCCTCGTCAAGGTCGCGGTAGGCCACGATGTCGGGGTGGCGGAACAGCGCGTTGGCGTCGAAGTTGAACTTGGCGTCCAGCGCCTTGATGTGGCCCGGCCTGCCGTTCACGGACCCTTCCAGGATCAGCGGGTTGATCTCGGCCAGGCTGGCATCGGTGTCCATGTAGCAGGCGTACAGCTTCCTGAACACGTCCACGGCTTCGGCCTGCGAGGCCTCGGGCACGCCGATGCCGCGCGCGAGTTCCAGCGCCTGCGCATCGGTGAGGCCGACCAGCGGGTCGACGAAGACCTTGATGATCTTCTCGGGCGTCTTGTGCGCCACTTCCTCGATGTCCATGCCGCCTTCGGAGCTGGCCATGAGGGCCACGCTCTGCGTCGCGCGGTCGGTGAGCGCGGCGACGTAGTACTCCTTCTTGATGTCGGCGCCTTCTTCGACCAGCAGGCGGCGCACCTTCTGCCCCTCGGGGCCGGTCTGGTGCGTCTTGAGCTGCATGCCCAGGATCTGGCCGGCCAGCTGTTGGACTTCGGCCAGCGTTCGCGCCAGCTTCACGCCACCGCCCTTGCCGCGGCCGCCGGCGTGGATCTGCGCCTTGACGACCCAGACGCTGCCGCCGAGCTTTTGCGCTGCTTCCTCGGCCTCGCGCACGGTAAAGGCCGCGTAGCCACGCGGCACCGGCACGCCGTGGGCGCGCAGCAACTCCTTGGCCTGGTATTCATGGATCTTCATCGGGGCTCCTCGCTCGTTCGCTCAGTCAGGAAGGGATGTCGTCGCGGCGGCGCGGTGCCAGCGCGGGTAGTGCAGGCGCACGACCTCGCCTTCGCTCTTCAGCGCATGGCAGCGGTCGATCTGGAAAGGCTGGCTGGCGCCGTCGGCGTGGCCGCGGGTGTCGATGACTTCGCCGGCAAAGGCCTGCACCACGGCCGTGGGCAGCACCTGGGCCAGTTCGGTGATGTGCGTGCAGCCGAGCGCGCCGCCGACGCGCTGGCGCAGCGCCTGGCGAAAGTTCTGCAGCAGGTTCAGGCCAACCAGGCGTTCGTAGGCGTCGCCGTGGTCGTTGCAGTAGCCGGGGTAGGGCATCCAGCGGGTCTCGGAGCCGGCCTCGACGATGTCGAACCGCTCGTTGACGACCAGACGCAGCAGCATCTCGTGGATCGGCGAGCCGGCCGGGCGCCAGCCGTCGACCAGCTGCGCGTCGCGCGTCCTGACGTCGACCAGCAGCGCGTCGACTTCCCACAGTCCATGCCCGCGCGCAAAGACCTGCACGTCGATCTGGCGGCGGTGCTTGAGCTGGCGTGCGGCCGCCGCTTGCGGAAGGGTCATCAGGGGCTGGGGCTGGGCGCCGATTCAGCGCGTCGGCGAATTTAGCATGCTGCTGTGCAGCAGATGCTTACAGCCAGGCGTCGTCGTCTTTGGCGTCGTCGTCTTTCGCCTGCACGACACGGCGGATGACGTCACCTTCGAA
>JACZKT010000614.1 GCA_014859905.1 Rubrivivax sp. | reverse complement strand
TACCTGGCCGGCTTCGACGGCACGGCCACGGTCGAGGCCGGCCTGCGGTTCGGCACCCCGGTCTTCGGCACCATGGCGCATTCCTTCGTGCAGGCCCACGACAGCGAGGCCGGCGCCTTTGCGGCCTTCGCGCGCGCGCTGCCGCAGCGGCCGACGCTGCTGGTCGACACCTACGACACCGAGGCGGCCGTGGCGCGCATCGTTGCGCTGGCGCCGCAGCTGGCGCGGGAAGGCATCAGCATCGGTGGCGTACGCATCGACAGTGGCGACCTGGCGGCGCATGCCAGGGCGGTGCGCGTGCTGCTGGACGAGGGCCGACTGGCGTCGACCACCATCTTTGCCAGCGGCAATCTCGACGAGTCGCGCATCGACGAGCTGTTGGCCGCAGGCGCACCGATCGACGGCTTCGGTGTCGGCACGGCGCTGGCCACTTCCAGCGATGCGCCTTCGCTGGACCTGGTCTACAAGCTGCAGAGTTATGCCGGCATCGCGCGCCGCAAGCGTTCCGAGGGCAAGGCCACCTGGCCCGGTGTCAAGCAGGTCTGTCGAAGTCGCGACGCCGGTGGCCGGCTGCTTTTCGACCGTGTCCAACTGGCTACCGAGAGCTGCGTGGGTGAGGCGCTGCTGCAGCCCTGCATGATCGGCGGCCGGCGTGCAGCAGCAACGCCCACGCTGGAGATGGCCCGAGCACACTGCGCCGCCGAGCTGCGTGACCTGCCCGACGGCCTGCGTGCGCTGGGCGTGGCGTCCGAGCCTTACCGGGTCGAGATCTCCGACGCGCTGCGTGCACTGGCGCGAGCTGTCGACGCCGCTTCCCGCTGAGCCGGCACGGCGCCCCTGCAATAGCGCAGCGGTTCAGGCGGCGCTGCAGACCGCTGCGCTTTCTGCGAATGTGACACCCAGTTCCTGCATCCGCTCAAGGGCCCGGGGGCCATCGCCTTCGTGGACATCCACGGCGGCGATCGCGTCGCGCAGAACGACCACCGACAGGCCCAGCGCCACGGCGTCGACGACGCTGTGCAGGACGCAGTAGTCCGTCGCCAGGCCGGCAACGAAGAGACGCTTCACGCCGGCGGCGCCCAGCCGCTTGCCGAGGTCGGCGCCGTCGAAGGCGGAATAGGCGTCTGACTCGGCGCGGGTGGCCTTCGAGACGATCCTGGCCCAGGCCGGCAGGCCCAGACCTTCGGCGAACGCTGCGCCGGCGGTTCCGGCCACGCAATGCGCGGGCCAGGGACCGCCCTGCTCACGGAACGAACAATGCGTGGCGGGGTGCCAGTCACGGCTGGCGAACACTGGCAGGCCGCGCTCGGCAAACAGGCGCAGGCAGCGATGCGCCGGCGCCACGACGCGGTTGCCGTCGCGCACGGCCAGCGCCCCGCCGGGCAGGAAGTCGCGCTGGATGTCCACCAGCAGCAGGGCATCACCGGCGCGGGGCTGCAGCGGCCCGTCCAGCGGCGGCGCCGATGGCGGCAGGGCGACGGTTTCAGTTTCGCGTGTGGGCATGGATCCAACACCACGGCTCGTGCCATGTTCCGAGGCTTCGATATCGAACCATCACCCGGGGCCTTCTGCCCCATGTTGAGAGGGCTCAACGCCGGCGCAACGATCATCAGCAGACTGCAGACATACGTGCTTCAGGAGTATCCGATGGCCGCACCCTCGGCAAGTCAGCGTCTGCAAGTCGGCGCGCCCGATCCGGAACTGGAAACCTCGCCGATCGTCGGCGACGACGATGAGATGGACGTCGAACCCGAGGTCGCCGGTGGTAGCTGTGTCTTCAACGGCGTCGCCTATCCGCCCGGGTCCTGCGTGCTCAGCGGCGACGAGTTGTTGCGCTGCGAGCGGCCGGGCGTCTGGGTGCGCGAGGGTGAACTGCGCCCGCTCGGCCCGGCGCAGTAGCCCATGACGAGCGCCGGGCCAAGGTCGTGCAGCAGGAACGCCAGCCGTCGTGGCATCGTGGCGATGTGCAATTGCCGGCACACTGGGAGCATTTCGAGCACGGGGCCGACATCGGCGTGCGTGGCCTCGGTGCCAGCATGGCGGCCGCGTTCGAACAGGCCGCGCTGGCCCTCACCGCCGTCATTGCGCCGCTCGACAGCGTGGCGCCCCGGGAGCGCGTCGACCTCGCCTGCGAGGCGGCCGACGACGAGCTTCTGTTCGTCGCCTGGCTCAACGCGCTGATCTACGAGATGGCCGTGCGCCGCATGCTGTTCAGCCGCTACAGCGTCGCCATCGACGGCGCGCACCTGCAGGCCAGTGCCTGGGGCGAGGCGATCTCCGTGCCGCGGCACCGACCGGCCGTCGAAGTCAAGGGCGCGACCTTCACCGCGCTGCGCGTGGCCCGCTGCGACGACGACGGCGGCGGCTGGCTGGCACAAACCGTGGTCGACGTGTGATGGACACGCGCAAGCTCACCGAACTCGGCGCCTGCCGCTGGGAACTGCCCGCCACCGGCGCGATGAAGGTGCCGGTGGTCGTCTATGCCAGCGAGGCGCTGTTGCGCGCGATGGACGACAAGGCCTTCGAGCAAGCCGTCAACGTGGCGTCGCTGCCCGGCATCGTGCGCGCTTCGTATCTGATGCCCGACGGCCACTGGGGCTACGGCTTTCCGATCGGCGGCGTCGCGGCCTTCGACGCCGACGCGGGCGGCGTGGTGTCGGCCGGCGGCGTCGGCTTCGATGTCTCGTGCGGCGTGCGTTGCCTGCACACCGGGCTGCGGCGCGCGGACATCATGCCCGTGCAGCAACGCCTGGCCGATGCGCTGTTCAAGCACATCCCCGCCGGGCTGGGCAGCACCGGCGCGATCCGGCTCAACGCCACCGAGATGCACGCGATGCTGAGTGGCGGCGCCCGCTGGGCGGTCGGCAGCGGCTGGGGCCTCGAGGCCGACCTGGAGCGCATCGAAGAGCGCGGCCAGATGCTGCACGCCAAGCCGGGCCACGTGTCCGAACAGGCCCGCCGCCGCCAGCGCGACGAGATGGGCACTCTCGGCAGTGGCAACCACTACCTCGAGGTGCAGGAGGTGACGCAGGTCTTCGACCTTGCGGCGGCGCAGACCTACGGCATCACGCCGGGCGACGTGATGGTGATGATCCATTGCGGCTCGCGCGGTCTGGGTCACCAGATCGGCACCGAGTTCCTGCAGCGCATGGTGGCCGAGGCGCCGCAACACGGCCTGAACCTGCCCGACCGCGAACTGGCGTGCGCGCCGATCCGCTCGGAACTCGGCCAGGAATACCTGGGCGCGATGCGCGCGGCGATCAACTGTGCGCTGGCCAACCGGCAGATCATCACGCACCTGGTGCGCGAGGTGTTCGCCGAGCATCTGCCCGCGGCCAGGCTGCCCTTGCTGTACGACGTGTCGCACAACACATGCAAGGTCGAGGAACACCGGGTCGACGGCCAGCGCCGCGCGCTGCACGTGCATCGCAAGGGCGCGACGCGGGCTTTCGGTCCGGGCCATCCCGAGCTGCCCGAGGCCCTGCGCGGCGCCGGGCAGCCGGTATTGATCGGCGGCTCGATGGGCACCGGCTCGTACGTGCTGGCCGGTACGGCGGCGTCGGAGGCACTGGCCTTCTCTTCGGCCTGCCATGGCGCCGGCCGCGCCATGAGCCGCCATCAGGCGCTGAAGACCTGGAGCGGCCGCGCCGTCGTCGACGAGCTGGCCGGCCGCGGCATCGTGGTGCGCAGCCCTTCGCAGCGCGGCATCGCCGAAGAAGCTCCCGGCGCCTACAAGGACGTGGTGGCCGTCGTCGACGCTGCCGAGGCGGCGGGACTGGCGCGCAAGGTGGCGCGGCTGGAGCCGCTGATCTGCGTCAAGGGATGACCCCCCTGGGGGCCGAGAGGGAGCGCAGTGCAGGCGCCACGTCCGGCGAGCGCCGGCGGTTCGTCGGCCGGCCCGCCTACATCAGCGCATCGTCGGACTTGGGCGCTGCGGCCCTGCGGATGCGCATGGGCGGCTTCTTCGGTGCGGCCGCCACGGCATCGCCCTGCGCGACGGCGTCGACCAGGGCCTGCGTGGCATCGACCTCGGCCTGCGGCGCGCTGGCGGCGCCCGCTTGCGCGGGCTCTTCCTTGATGACCCGCGTGTACGGCGCCAGGATCTGCACCAGCTGCCCGTACACCTTGGGGTTGCCGGCCACCACTTCGCGCTGGTTGAGGAAGTCGGCCTCACCGGTGAAGTTGCCGATCAGCCCGCCGGCTTCGGTGATGATCAACGAGCCGGCGGCCACGTCCCAGGGGTTGAGGCCGGTCTCGAAGAAGCCGTCGTAGTAGCCGGCGGCGACGTAGCACAGGTCCAGCGCCGCGGCGCCCGGGCGGCGCAGGCCGGCGCAGCTTTGCATCACCTCTTCGAACATCTTCACGTAGCGCTTGAAGTTGTCGCCCTTGCGGAACGGGAAACCGGTACCGATGAGGGCGTCGGCGATGCGCGTGCGCCTGGACACGCGCAGGCGGCGGTCGTTGAGGAACGCGCCGCGGCCCTTGCTGGCGAAGAAGAGGTCGTTGCGCGTCGGGTCGTAGACCACGCCCTGCTGCACCTGGCCGCGGTAGGCCAGGCCGATCGACACCGCATAGACCGGGAAGCCGTGCAGGAAGTTGGTGGTGCCGTCCAGCGGGTCGATGATCCAGGTGTATTCGCTGTGTTTCGCACCGTGTTCGCGGCCCGACTCTTCGGCCAGGATGGCGTGGCCGGGGTAGGCCTCGAGCAGGATCTGGATGATGGCGTGCTCGGCCGCGCGGTCGACCTCGGTGACGTAGTCGTTGGGGCCCTTGCTGCCGATCTTGAGCACCTCGAGGTCGAGCGCGGCGCGGTTGATGATGGAACCCGCCGCGCGTGCCGCCTTGATGGCGATGTTGAGCATCGGGTGGAGCGCTTGCGACATGGGGCGGCCTGCGGAAGGGGACGGTCTGGTACGGGGACGAAGAGCGGCGCAGCGACAATGCCTGCGGAAAACCCTGAATTCTATGGCGATGCCCGACACGACACCGGCCCACGTCCCCACCGCGCCGCCCGACACGACACGCTTCGTGCTCGTGCAGCCCAGCCACGCCGGCAACGTGGGCGCGGCAGCGCGGGCGATGAAGGTGATGGGCTTCACCGACCTGGTGCTGGTGGCACCGCGTCTTGCCGATGTACTCGCGCAGCC
>JACZKT010000613.1 GCA_014859905.1 Rubrivivax sp. | reverse complement strand
GGCGCGCGCCGCCCAGGCCGACGCCGTGCGGCGCGATCGCAACCTGATGGCGCGCTACCCCAACGACGCGGCACACAACCGCGCCCGCGAGGCGGCACTGGACACGGTGCGCCTGGCCATCCGGGCTTCCGAGGTCCGCCTGCAGAACCTGGCCGCCGAAGGCAAACCGTTGCGCGACGATGCCGAGTTCTACAAGGGCAAGCCGCTGCCGGCCAAGCTCAAGGCGGCCATCGACGCCAACGAAGTGGCGGTCGAGGCGCAGCGCGCGGCCAGTGCCAACCAGGAAGCTGAACTCGGCCGCATCAACCAGCTCTACGACGCCGAGCTCGAGCGGCTGCGCCGGCTGTGGGCGGGCGCGGCACCCGGTTCGTTGGGGCCGCTGGCGGCCCAAGGTGGGGCCACCAGCCCTGCCAAACGCGCAGCCGACGCCAGGCAGCCCTGAGCGGCCCGGCGCCGCCCCTTACCCGAGCTTGCTGCGCAGCAACGCGCCGGCTTGCGCCGGGTTGGCTTTGCCCTGGCTGGCCTTCATGACCTGGCCGACGAGCGCGTTGAAGGCCTTGTCCTTGCCGGCGCGGAATTCGGCCACCGATTTCTCGTTGGCGGCGATGACGGCGTCGACGATGGTCTCGAGGGCGCCGCTGTCATTCATCTGCTTGAGGCCCAGGTCTTCGATGGCACGGTCAACGAAGCTCTCCGTCAATGCCTCACCCTGAATGCGACCTGCAGCCCAAAGCAGGTCGAACACCTGCCGGGCACCGTTGTTCGAGACGGTGCCGTCAACCACCCGCCGGATCAGTTCCCCAAGCTGTTGTGGCGAGACCGGCGCACTTTCAATACTCCGGCCTTGGGCGTTCAAGCGCTTGGAAACCTCACCCATCAGCCAGTTGGCCGCCAGCCTGGGCTGGTCGCAGCCGTCGCGCACCGCCTCGTAAAAGCGCGCGAAGGGCCGGCTCTGCGTCATCATCGACGCCGCGTCGGGTGGCAGGCCGTCGGCTTGCTGCAAGCGTGCGCTCATGGCGGCCGGCAGCTCCGGCATCGTCGCGCGAACGCTCGCTATCCACTCCGGCGCGATCATCAGCGGCGGCAGGTCGGGGTCGGGGAAGTAGCGGTAGTCGTGCGCGTCTTCCTTGGTGCGCATGGCGCGCGTCTCGCCGCTGTCGGGGTCGAACAGCACGGTGGCCTGCTCGATGGCCAGGCCGTCCTCGATGCGGTCGATCTGCCACTGCACCTCGAAGTCGATGGCCTGCTGCAGGAAGCGGAAACTGTTCAGGTTCTTGATCTCGCGCCGCGTGCCCAGCACCGCGCCGGGCTTGCGCACGCTGACGTTGGCGTCGCAGCGGAAGCTGCCCTCCTGCATGTTGCCGTCGCAGATGCCGAGCCACACCACCAGCGCGTGCAGCGCACGGGCGTATGCCACGGCCTCGGCGCTGGAGCGCATGTCGGGCTCGGAGACGATCTCCAGCAGCGGCGTGCCGGCGCGGTTGAGGTCGATACCGGTCTGGCCGTGGTAGTCCTCGTGCAGGCTTTTCCCCGCGTCTTCTTCCAGGTGGGCGCGCGTCAGGCGCACCTTGCGCGGCGCGCCGTCGAGAACGAATTCAACGTGACCGCCTTGCACGACGGGGATTTCGTACTGGCTGATCTGGTAGCCCTTGGGCAGGTCGGGGTAGAAGTAGTTCTTGCGCGCGAAGATCGACAGCGGCGCCACCTTGGCGCCCACCGCGAGGCCGAAGCGGATGGCACGCTCGACGGCACCTCGGTTCAGCACCGGCAGCGTGCCCGGCAGCGCCAGGTCCACGGCGCAGGCCTGGGTATTGGGCGCGGCGCCGAAGGTGGTCGAGGCGCCGCTGAAGATCTTGCTGGCAGTGGACAGCTGGGCATGGGTCTCCAGGCCGATCACGACCTCGAAACCCCGCACCAGCCCGGCGCCGCTCACGTCGGCCTCCGCGTATGGAAGTCGGTGGCCTGCTGCAGTGCGTGTGCGGCCTGCAGCAGCGTGGCCTCGTCGAAGTAGTTGCCGATCAGTTGCAGCCCCACCGGCATGCCGTGGGCGCCGAAACCGGCCGGCACGCTCATACCCGGCAGGCCGGCCAGGCTGGCCGGCAACGTGAAGATGTCGGCCAGGTAGGCCTGCAGCGGGTCGCCGCCCTGGGCGCCGATCTCCCACGCCACGGTGGGCGCCACCGGCCCGGCGATGACGTCGCAGGCCTGGAAGCAGGCCTGGAAGTCGTCGGCGATCATGCGGCGCAGCTTTTGCGCCTGCAGGTAGTAGGCGTCGTAGTAGCCGTGGCTCAGCACATAGGTGCCGATCATGATGCGGCGCTTGACCTCGGGGCCGAAGCCTTCGCTGCGCGTCTTCTTGTACATGTCCATCAGGTCGGTGTACTGCGCCGCGCGGTGGCCGAACTTGACGCCGTCGAAACGGCCGAGGTTGGAGCTGGCCTCGGCCGGCGCGATGATGTAGTAGACGGGAATCGACAGCTCGGTGCGCGGCAGACTCACGTCGACCAGCGTGGCGCCGAGCTTTTCCAACTCGGCCAGCGCGGCGCGCACGGCGGTGTCGACGTCGGCCGCCAGCGCGGCCGGGAAGAACTCGCGCGGCAGGCCGATGCGCAGGCCCTGCAGCGGCCGGCCGGCAGAGGCGCCGGTGCGTGGCTGCAGCATCGACGCATGGTAGTCCTGGGGCGGCCGCTCGGCGCTGGTGGCGTCGCGTTCGTCGAAGCCGCTCATGGCCGACAGCAGCAACGAGCAGTCTTCGGCCGACCGCGCCATCGGCCCGGCCTGGTCGAGACTGGAGGCGAAGGCGATCATGCCGTAGCGCGAGCACACGCCGTACGTCGGCTTGATGCCGGTGATGCCGCAGAAGCTGGCCGGCTGGCGTATCGAACCGCCGGTGTCGGTGCCGGTGGCCGCCGGCAGCAGGCGCGCCGCCACTGCCGCCGCCGAACCGCCCGACGAGCCCCCCGGCACGCGCTGCAGGTCCCACGGGTTGTGCACCGGCGCAAAGGCCGAGTTCTCGTTCGACGAGCCCATCGCGAATTCGTCGCAGTTGAGCTTGGCCAGGGTCACCGTGCCGGCTGCTGCCAGCCGCGCCACCACGGTGGCGTCGAAGGGGCTGGCGTAGCCGGCGAGCATCTTCGATCCGGCCGTCGACGGCAGCCCGGTGCGTGCGTGGTCGGTGACGAAGATGTCCTTGTGCGCCAACGGCACGCCGACCAGCGGGCCGGCCTCGCCGCGCGTCAAGGCAGCGTCGGCAGCGCGCGCCTGTTCCAAGGCTCGGTCGGCATCGCTGGACAGCACCGTGCCCAGACTGGCGTGACCTGAAAGACGTGTCAGCAGATGTAGCGTGAGTTCGACGCTGGAGCAACGGCGCTGGCGCAGGGCGCGGCCGATGTCGGCCACGCCCAGGTCGTGCAGATCGCCGCTCATCGGGCGCCCCTGGCACCGCAGGCACCAGCCCCCCGAGCGGGCATGAGCCGGTCTCGAACGGTCGTGCGCCGGATCATTCGATCACCTTCGGCACCAGGAACAAGCCGTCTTCGACGGCCGGTGCGCTCTTCTGGTTGGCCTCGCGCCGGTCGCCTTCGGTGACGACGTCTTCGCGCAGCCGCAGGCCCGCCGCGTGCACGGCGGACAGCGGCGTGTACAGCGGCTCCACGCCGCGGGTGTCGACGGCGCGCATCTGCTCGACGATGCCGAAGAAGCCGTTGAGTTGTTCGAGCATCAGCGCCTCGTCGGCACTCGACAGTTGGAGCCGCGCCAGATGCGCGATGCGGCTCACGTCAGCCAGGGTCAGGGCCATCGGATTTGGGGGCCAAACGAACTCCACAGGCGGCTTGGTGCTGCTCGAAAAAGCGGCACTTTGCCTCGGGAGCGGGGGTTGAATACGCTATTATCTACGGTTACCTGTACACCCTTGCCGCGGGTGGCCGTGGTGGGCGACTGCTGCGATCATCGCCCGGGAGGAATCTGTGGCCCGAAACACCCCCGATCCACGCGCCCCGCGGCAAGGGTGTACAGGTA
>JACZKT010000612.1 GCA_014859905.1 Rubrivivax sp. | reverse complement strand
GCCTGACGCTGGCGCATGGCGGCCCTCGGCCTCGAGGAGCGGCCGCGCCTGCGCCAGCGTCAGGCCGGCGCCGCCTGCGGCTTCGGGCACCAGTGCATCGAGGAAACCCGAGCCTTCGATGTGCCGCCAGAGTGCGGCCGTCGAGGCGCCGCCTTCGATGCGGCGCACCACGTCGGGCGTGCATTGTTCGGCCAGCAGGCGCTCGTAAGGCGCCGAAAAGAGGTCGTCGTCCATCGTGTCGTTCATCGCAGCCCCAGCCCGCGCGCGATGATGCCGCGCAGCACTTCGCGCGTGCCGCCGCGCAGCGAAAAGGTGGGCGCGAACTGCGTCACGTAAGCCAGCGTGCGCAGCAGCGCGGCCGGCGTGTCGTGCTGCGCTGTCTGCGCCAGCGCGTCGGCAATGGCTTGCGGCATGAACTGCTCCAGCTCGGTGCCCAGGTCCTTCACCAGCGAAGCCTCGGTCACCGGGCTGGCGCCCGCGTTGACCTGCGCCGTGACGGCCAGCGACATCGTGCGCAGCGTGGCCGTGTGGCCGACGATGCGGCCGGCCAGGGCCAGCGAGGCATCGTCGGTCGTGCTGGTGGCGCGCAGGTGAGCCAGCCAGGTGTCGAAGAGCACGAAGCTGGAGTACAGGCGCTCGGGGCCGCTGCGTTCGTACGCCAGCTCGGCCGTCACCTGAGCCCAGCCCGAGCCTTCTTCGCCCACCAGCGCGTCGTGCGGCAGCGCCACGTCGTCGAAGAAGACCTCGCTGAAATGGCTGTCGCCGGTCAGGTCTTCGATGGGGCGCACGGTGATGCCCGGGGCCTTCATGTCGATGATCAGTTGCGACAGGCCGCGCTGGCGGTCTTCGGGTGTACCCGAAGTGCGCACCAGCGCGATCATGTACTGCGAGTGCTGCGCGTTGGTGGTCCAGATCTTCTGGCCCTTCAGGCGCCAGCCGTTCGGCGTGGGCGTGGCGCGCGTACGGATGCTGGCCAGGTCCGAGCCCGACTGCGGCTCGCTCATGCCGATGCAGAAGTAGAGCTCGCCGCGGCACACGCCAGGCACGTAGAAGCGCTTCTGCGCCTCGGTGCCGTAGCGCACGATCATCGGTGCGCTCTGGCGCTCGGCGATCCAGTGCGCCGACACCGGTGCGCCGCGCGTCAGCAGTTCCTCCACCAGCACGAAGCGGGCAAAGGCGTCGCGGCCGCCGCCGCCATAGGCCTGCGGCAGCTGCAGGCCTATCCAGCCGCGCGCACCCAAGGCGCGGCTGAAACCGGCGTCGAAGCCCAGCCACGAACGTGCGCGGAGCTCGGGGGCCATGCCCGCCAGGGCCTGGTCGAGGAAGCCACGCACCTCGGTGCGCAGCGCTTCGGCCGCGGCCGGCAGGGCCTGCAGGGGCAGGGCTTCGATCACCGCCTGGGCCCTTACTTCAGGCCGGCCTTGAAGGCGTTCAGCACCTCGGTGCCGGTGCGGCCGCGGCGGTCGAGGTTGGTGGCCCACTCGTCGGACACGTCGCGCAACACGGTGGCCAGCGCGGCCTTGTCGGCGGCCGACAGCGTGATCATCTTGACGCCCGCGGCCTTGACCTTCTCGATGTCGCCGGCCTCGTCCTTCTCGACCTGCGCGCAGGCGCTGCGCGTGAGCTGTTCGCCCATGCTCGCAAGCTCTTGCTGCACGCCGGCCGGCAGGGTCTGCCAGCGCTTCTCGCTGATCACCCAGTTGGCGACGAAGGTGCCGAAGTTCTCGCCGATGGTGGAGGTCTTCGACAGCTTGTGGATCTCGTAGGGCGGCAGGCTGTTGAAGGGGAAGAGCACACCGTCGATGGTGCCGCGCGACAGCGACTCGTACACGTCGGGCGTGGGCATCAGCACCGGAATGGCCTTGAGCTTCTTCAGCACCAGTTCCTTGGCCGAACCCGAGGCGCGCAGCTTCATGCCCTCGAAGTCCTTCAGCGAGGCGAAGGGCTTGCGCGTGACGACCTGGTAGGGCGGCAGCACGATGGTGAACAGCAGGCGCACGCCGTTGGGCGCGAACTCCTTCTTGTCGAGCATGCCGCCGGGCTTGGCCAGGTTCCAGTAGGCCAGCGTGCCCTGGCACGAGCCGGAGAAGTCCAGCGGCAGTTCGGACACCACCGACAGCGGCATCTTGTCGGACACGAAACCCGGCGCGACGTAGGCGATGTCGATCACCCCTGACTGCACCAGCGACAGGAAGTCCTTGGCCTTGCCCATCTGCTCGGCCGGGTAGTACTCGAACTCCATGCCCTTGGCCGCGGGGTTGGCCTTCAGGCGCTCCATCATCGGCGTGGTGATGTAGCGCGGCAGGTAGTGGCCGACGGGGAAGGAGTCTGCGATCTTGATCTTGACCGGGGCCTGCGCGAGGGCAGGGCTGGCCACGGCCAGGCACAGCGTGGCGGCCAGCGCGGTGGCGGCGCATTGGAAGAGGGGGTTCATGTCGGAGACCTTTCGTTGACGAGGTGGGTGGAGAAAGTGCGTCGGCGAGCCGCCGACTACGGGGCCATCTGGGCAGGCAGCCAGAGAGTGATCGAGGGGAAGGCAGCCAGCACCACGATCAGAAGCAGGTGGCTGAAGACATGCGGCCAGACCCCGGCGAAGATCTCCTGCAGCGGGCGTTTGGCGTAGCGCGAGACGACGAAGACGTTCAGCCCCACCGGCGGTGTGATGAGGCCGACCTCGGCGACGACGACGATGATCACGCCGAACCACACCGGGTCGAAGCCCAGCACCTTGATCAGCGGCAGCACGATGGGCACGGTGAGGATGAGGATGGCGATCTGGTCCATCAGGCAGCCCAGCACCAGGTAACCGAAGAGGATGAAGGCCAGCACCACCCAGCTCGACACGTCCAGTGCGCCCACCCACTGCACGATGGCCTGGGTGGCCTGTGTCAGCGTGACGAAGTAGCCGAAGACCTTGGCGCAGACGACGATCATGATGATCATGCAGCTGGCGTGGGCCGCGTGCGTCAGCGCCCTGGCCAGCGCCACGCCGTTGACGCGGCCCTCGCGGACTGCCAGCAAGAAGGCGCCGAAGGCGCCCAGGCCCGAGGCCTCGGTGGGCGTGGCGATGCCGGTGTAGATGACGCCGGTGACACACATGAACAGCGCCACCATCGGGGCCACGACCTTCAGCGAGTTGAACTTCTCGCGCATCGTGTAGGCACTGCCCAGCGGCGCGGACGAGGGCTTGAGCATCACCAGCACCCACACCGTGGCGACGATGGTCAGCATGACCAGGATGCCGGGGATGACGCCGCCGATCAGCAGCTGGCCGATGCTCACGTCAGCGACGATCCCGTAGAGCACGAGTGCGATGCTGGGCGGTATCAGCATCGCCAGCGTGCCCGAGATGGCCACCACGCCGGCCGCCAGCTTGGGCTCGTAGCCCTGCTTCAGCATGGCGGGCATGGTGGTCGACGACAGCGTGGCGGCCGACGCCGTGCTCGAGCCCGAGATGGCACCGAAGCCGGCCCCGGCGATGGCGGTGGCCATGGCCAGCCCGCCGGGCACGCGGCCCACCCAGGTGGCGGCGGCCTTGAACAGGTTGTCGGCCACGCCGCTCAGGATGACGAACTCGGCCATCAGGATGAACATCGGCACCGAGATCAGTTCGTAGCTGCCGGCCGTGGACAGCGGGGTCGTGGTGATGACGCCGATCAGCGTGTCCAGGCCGCCCACCAGGATGAGGCCGATGCTGCCCGCGGTGAACAACGAGAAGGCCACCGGCATGCCGATGGTCAGCAGCAGCAGCAGCAGCAGCGAGATGCCGGCGGCCATCATGAGGTGAGCTCCTCGGTGCCCGAGATGGCGGGCAGGCGCTTCAGTTCACGGCCGGACAGCAGCGTGCCGATGTAGCCGGCGGCGTGCAGCGCCAGGCGCAGGGCGAGCATGCCGAAACCCACCGGCAGCATCAGGCTGATGGTCCAGGTGGGCAGCTCCATGCCGCTGCTGGACACCGCGTCGGCCTGCAGGTCCTTCCAGGTGTTCTGGGCCGAGACCCAGGCGGCCAAGCCGAAGATGGGGGTGGCCAGCGTGCAGCTCACGGCCTCGAAGACATAGCGTGTCTTGCGGCCGACGTAGTTGTGCAGGATGTCGACGCTGACATGCGCGCCTGACTTCAGCGTGTGCGACGCGACCATGAAAAACAGCCCGGGCATCAGGTAGCTGGAAATGACCTCATGCGCCCAGGTCAGCGGCGCGTTGAACAGGTAACGCAGCGAGACATCGGCCACCACCACCAGCATCAGCGAAAAGAGCATCAGGCAGCCGACCGACAGCAGCGCGGTGTCGAGCGACGAGACAACCCGGCCGAGTCGGGTGTAGACAGCGGGGGCAGACATGGTGCTCAGCGGCCCTTCCATCGCGGTTTGCGCTTCTCGCGGAAGGCTAGCGGGCCTTCTTGCGCATCGGCGCTGCGGTAGACCCTGTCGAACAGGTGCGTGGCGGCCTTCAGCGCGGCTGAGGTGCCCATCTCGTTCGAGAGGTAGACCAGCTCGCGCGCTGCGCGCACCGTGAGCGGCGCGTTGGCCGCGATGGTCTCGGCCAGCGCAAGACACTTGGGCAGCAGTTCGGCGGCGGGCACGACGTGGTTGACGAAGCCGATCTCGTGCGCGCGCCGGGCGCTGATGGGCTCGGCCGTCAGCAGCAGTTCCATCATCGCGCGTTGCTGCACCATGCTGGCCAGCGGCACGGCCCACGGCATGCCGCGGCCTACGCGGGCTTCGGTGATGCCGAACGTGGCGTGTTCGGCGGCCACGCACAGGTCGCACATCTGCGCGAACATCCAGCCGCCGGCGTAGGCCACGCCGTTGACGGCGGCGATGGTCGGCTTGCTGAGCCGCACGCTCTGGCCGATGACGGGCAAGAAACCCGGCGGCGGCACGGCCAGGCCGGTGTGCGCGGCTTCCTTGAGGTCCATGCCGGCGCAGAAGGCCTTGTCGCCGGCGCCGGTGAGGATGGCCACCAGCGCCGTGTCGTCGGCCTCGAAACGCGCGAAGGCTTCGTACAGGCCGGCGCGCACGTCGGCGTTGATGGCGTTGTGCGCGGCCGGGCGGTCGATGGTGATCAGCACCACCGCACCGCGCTGTTCGTAGCGCACGTCCTTCATGCGACGGCCTTGCGCTTCATCATTGCGGTGCGCAGGCACACCGCCACGACCTCGTCGCGCTGGTTCAGGCCGGTGTGCTCGAACTCGACCAGGCCCACGTCGGCGCGCGAGTTGCTGGGCCGCATCGAGATCACCTTGGTGCGCACGTGCAGGGTGTCGCCGTGGAACACGGGCTTGGGGAAGCGCACGTTGCTCATGCCCAGGTTGGCCACCGTGGTGCCCAGCGTGGTGTCGTTGACCGACATGCCGACGATCAGCCCCAGCGTGTAGAGGCTGTTGAAGAGGCGCTGGCCCCACTCGGTGCCGGCCGAGAAGTGGGCGTCGATGTGCAGCGGCTGCGGGTTCATCGTCAGCAGGCTGAACATGGTGTTGTCCATCTCGGTGACGGTGCGCGACCACGGGTGGATGAACTCCTGCCCGACCGAGAACTCTTCGTAGTGCAAGCCGGCCATGGTGCTTCCT
>JACZKT010000611.1 GCA_014859905.1 Rubrivivax sp. | reverse complement strand
GCTGTATGCAGCTGAGGCCTTCGGCCAGTGGAACGTTGCCTCCGCCGGACTGCGCGGCATCGTGCTGCTGTTCATCCTCGCGGCACTGGCCGCCATCTTCCGTTACGCGCTGCGCACGCGTGACACGAAAGGCGTGCTGCTGCTGGCGGCGGGGGCGCTGTGCGTCGGCGGCGCCATGCGCGATTACGTGCTCAGCCTGACGGAGATGAATCTGCAGCCGGTCTATCTCACCACCTATGCCGGCCTCGTCCTCGTGCTGCTGGCCGCCTGGATGCTGCTCGACCGCTACCAGCAGGCTTACAGCGCCTACCGCGACCTGAACCTCGAGCTCGAGAAACGCGTGCAGGCCGCCAGGGCCGAACTGCACCTGCGGCTGGCGCAGACGCAGGCGGCACGCGAGGAGGCCGAGCAGGCCAGCATCGCCAAGTCGCGCTTCTTTGCCGCCGCCAGCCACGACCTGCGCCAGCCGCTGCACGCCATGGGCCTGTTCGCCGAGGCGCTGCGCCAGCGCGCCCACGACCCCGAGGTGGCCTCGCTGGTCAACAGCATCAACGAATCGGTCGATGCGCTGGAGGGCCTGTTCGGCGAACTGCTCGACATCACGCGCATCGACACCGGTGGCGTCGACGTCGCTGCGGCGCCGTTGCGCCTGCGCGAGCTGTTTGCGCGCCTGCGGCTGCACTTCGAACCGACGGCCTTCGAAAAGGGCCTGATGCTGTCCTTCCGCGGCGAGCAGCACGTGGCACATGCCGACCCGGTGCTGTTGGAGCGTGTGCTGCGCAACCTGGTCAGCAACGCCATCCGCTACACCGACGACGGCGGCGTGCTGGTGAGCTGCCGCCCGCGCGGCGGCAAGCTGCTGCTGCAGGTGTGGGACACCGGCATCGGTATCTCCGAGGCCAGCCTGCCGCGCATCTGGGACGAGTTCTTCCAGGCGCAGAGCAAGCGGCCGCTGCAGGCCCACCACCGCAAGGGGCTGGGGCTGGGGCTGGCCATCGTCAAGCGTCTGGCCGGACTGATGGGCGCGCCGATCGGCGTGCGTTCGCGGGTCGGCCATGGCACGGTGTTTTCGATCGAGGTGCCGGTGGGCAAGGCGCCGCGCAGCATCGAATCCGCGCCCGGCGGCACACGCGTGCCGATCGGGCTGACGCTGCAGGAACGCCTGTTCGTCGTCGTCGAAGACGAAGCCGCGGTGCGTGAGGGCCTGGTCGTGCTGTTGCAGGCCTGGGGCGCGCGCGTGGTGGCCTTTGACAGCGTCGAGGCGGTGCGCGACTGGGTGGCCGGCGGCGCGGGTGCTGCGGGCCCGCACTCGGCCGGGCCCCCTGACCTGTTGCTGGTGGACTACCGGCTGCCGCAGGGTCGGACCGGTATCGATGCGCTGGTGGCGTTGCGGGCACGCTGGCCGCAGCAGCGGCTGCCCGCGATCATGATCACCGGCAGCAGCCTCGGCGGCCACGAGGACGAGGCGCTGGACCATGACTACCACCTGCTGATCAAGCCCGTGCTGCCGAACAAGCTGCGCGCCATGATCGCGTTCAAGCTGGGCGTGCGCGGCACGCAGGCCCAGGCCTGAAGCGCAGCAGCGGCGGCGGTCGGCCGCTACACTGGTGACGATCGAAGGACGCCTCATGTTCAACCGCTTGCGCGAAGACGTCGCCTGCATCCTCGAACGCGACCCCGCGGCGCGTTCCATGTGGGAGGTGCTCACCTGCTACCCCGGCCTGCATGCACTGGTGCTGCACCGCCGCGCCCACTGGTGCTGGCAGCGCGGCTGGCGCTGGCTGGCGCGCTTCATCTCGCACCTGGGGCGTTTCTTCACCGGCATCGAGATTCACCCCGGCGCCACCATCGGCCGCCGTGTCTTCATCGACCACGGCATGGGCGTGGTGATCGGCGAAACCGCCGAGATCGGCGACGGCTGCACGATCTACCAGGGCGTGACGCTGGGCGGCACCTCGCTGGCCAAGGGCGCCAAGCGGCATCCGACGCTGGGCCGCGACGTCATCGTCGGCGCCAACTCGCAGGTGCTCGGCGGTTTCACGGTGGGCGACGGCGCACGCATCGGCTCCAGCGCCGTGGTCGTCAAGCCGGTGCCGCCGGGGGCCACGGCGGTGGGCAACCCGGCGCGCATCATCCAGGCCGAAGTCGACGCCGCGCGCGAGGCCGCAGCGGCGAAGATGGGTTTCTCGGCCTACGGCGTGACGCAGGGCGACGACCCGGTGTCGCAGGCCATGAAGGGCTTGATCGACAACGCCTCGGGCCATGAACACCAGATCGCGCTGCTCTGGCAGGCGATCGAAAAACTCTCGGCGCGCTCGCGTGAACTGCCGGCCGAGGAATGCGTGCCGCAGGACGCCCACACCACCGAGACCTTCGACGCCGAGCGCCTGAACCGGCTTGTCAAGTAGCCGCTTGCTGCGGGTCTGGCGGCTCGTCAGGTCGCCGCAGCGCGCACGCGCACGGCCGACTTGGGCCGGAAGGCCTTGCACACCGCGTCGTTGGTTTCCAGGTAGGGGCCGCCGATGAGGTCGATGCAGTAGGGCACCGCGGCGAAGATGCCGTGCACGGGCGGCGCCGCCTTCGGCAGCCCTTCCAGCGTTTCGGCGATCGCCTTCGGCTGCCCCGGCAGGTTGATGACCAGCGAGCGGCCGCGGATCACGGCCACCTGGCGCGACAGGATCGCGGTCGGCACGAAGGCCAGCGAGATCTGCCGCATCTGCTCGCCGAAGCCCGGCATCACCTTGTGCGCCACCGCCAGCGTGGCTTCGGGCGTGACGTCGCGCAGCGCCGGTCCGGTGCCGCCGGTGGTAAGCACGAGATCGCAGCGTTTGTCGTCGACCAGCTCGCACAGCGTGGCGCTGATGCACGGCGCCTCGTCGGGGATCACGCGTTCGTGCCACTCGACAGTGTTGAGCAAGGCACGCGCCAGCCAGTCGCGCAGCGCCGGGATGCCCTGGTCGGCGTAGACGCCGGTGGCGGCACGGTCGCTCACCGACACCAGGCCGATGCGCACGCGTTCAGGCAGCGGTGGGAGTTCGTTCATGGCTGGATCATGGGTTTGATGAACTGGAACAGCTCGCGCAAGCTCTTCGGCTGCCGCGCCTCGGGCGCCAGTGCAGCGGCGTCGCGGCGCGCCGCGCGCACCAGGCTGCGCAGCTGCTGGGTGTCGGTGTCGGGGTGGGCGCTCTGCCAGCGCGTCATGGCGTCGTCGTCGGCGATCAGCTCGGCGCGCCAGCGCTCGGCCTCGTGCAGCGCCAGCGTCTCCTTGGCACTGCCCACGGTGGCCGCAGCCACTGCTTCGCGCAGGGCGTCCTCGTCGGCCTTGCGCATCAGTTTGCCCACGTACTGCAGCTGGCGCCGCCGGCCTTCGTGCGACTTCGTGCGGCGGAACTCCTCGATCGCGCTGCGCAGCGCGTCGGGCATCTCGGTGGCGGCCAGGCGCTCGGCCGACAGCTCGGCAAGCGCCAGCCCGAGCGTCTGCAACGCATGCGACTGCTGCTTGAGCTGCGTCTTGCTCGGGCGCGTCTCGACGCCGGCCTCGGCTTCTTGGCCTTCGCCGTAGTGGATGTCGATGCCGCGGTGCGGCGCCGCGCGTCGGGCCATGGGGTCGGGGAAGGTGGG
>JACZKT010000610.1 GCA_014859905.1 Rubrivivax sp. | reverse complement strand
ATACATGATCAGCGTCACCGCATCGACGTCGTGCCGGTAGGCGAGCTTGACGATGATGGCCTTGGCCGAGAAGGCCACCGACCCGGCCGCGGCCAGCGCCAGGCCGGGCCCCAGGCGCCCCTCGGCGGCGTTCAAAAGCCGGCGGCCTGCCCGTCTCGCCGCGGATCGCTGGCGGCGGCGTAACCATCCAGCGCCGGGTCACCCTGCCCTTCGTCGAGACGCCAGATGAACTGCCCGGCGCCGTAATCCTGGTAGCTGTCGGCAAAGGGCTCGACGCGGTGGCCGAGCTCGCGCAGGCCTTGCGCAGTGGCGGGGTCGAAGCCCAGCTCGGCGTTCACCAGGCCCGAGTTCCAGCGCCAGCGCGGCGCGTCGCAGGCGGCCTGCGGCTGCTGCCGGTAGTCGAGCATGCGCACCAGGGTCTGCATGTGGCCTTGCGGCTGCATGTCGCCGCCCATGACGCCGAAGCTCATCACCGGCCGGCACGTCGGCCGTGTGGCTTCGCCACCGGCCGACACGGCCCCCTCGGGGGGTAGCGACGCGGCACGCGGAGCTTGGGGGCCAGGTTTCGTCAGGAAGGCCGGGATGATGGTGTGGAACGGGCGCTTGCCCGGGCCGACGAGGTTGTCGCTGGTGCTGTCCAGCGTGAAGCCGTGGCCACGGTTCTGCAGGCTCAGCCCGTAGCCGGGCACCACGACGCCAGAGCCGAAGCCCATGTAGTTGCTCTGGATGAAGCTGACCATCATGCCGCTCGCGTCGGCGGCGGTCAGGTAGACGGTGCCGCCCTGCGGTGCATGGCCGGGGCCGAAGTCCTGCGCGCGCTTGGGGTCGATCAGCCGCGCCCGGCCGGCGAGGTAGCCGTCGTCGAGCATCTGGGCCGGCGTGAGACGCATCGAGCGCGGCTCGGCAACGTACTTGTAGACGTCGGCGAAGGCCAGCTTCATGGCCTCGATCTGCAGGTGCTGCGAGGCCACGCCGTCCACCGGCAGCGCGGCGAGGTCGAACCTGTCGAGGATGCCCAGCGCGATGAGCGCCGCGATGCCCTGCCCGTTGGGCGGGATCTCGTGCAGCCGGTAGCCGCGGTAGTCGCGCCCGATGGGTTCCACCCACTCCGGCTGGTAGGCCGCGAAGTCGGCCGCCGTCATGGCGCCGCCGTGGACGCGCGCGTAAGCCTCGGCGGCGGCGGCGATCTCGCCGCGGTAGAAGGCCTCGCCCTGGGTCTGGGCGATCAGGCGCAGCGAGCGCGCGGCGGCAGCGAACGTGAAACGCTCGCCGACCTGCGGCGCACGCCCGTGGGGCAGGAAGGCCTCGGCGAATCCCGGTTGCGAGGTGATCTCGGGCAGCGATGCCGCGTTGCGCCACTTCTGCTGCACGATCACCGGCACCGCATAGCCGCGCTCGGCGACGTCGATGGCCGGCGCCAGCAGGTCGGCGAAGGGCAGTTTGCCGAAGCGCTTGTGCAGCGCCATCCAGGCAGCCACCGCACCGGGCACGGTCACCGCGTCCCAACCGCGCTTGGGCGGCGTGCGCGCCTCGGGTCCGTACTTCGCGGCGAAGTACTCGGGCGTCCAGGCCGCCGGCGCGTGGCCCGAGGCGTTCAGGCCGTGCAGTTGCGTGCCGTCCCAAAGGATGCAGAAGGCGTCCGAGCCCAGGCCGTTGCTGCAGGGCTCGACGATGGTCAGCACCGCCGCGGTGGCAATGATGGCGTCGACGGCGTTGCCGCCGTTTTGCAGCATGCGCAGTCCGGCTTGCGCCGCCAGCGGGTGCGAGGTGGAAACGACGTTGCGCGCGAAGACGGGCGAGCGCTGGCTGGCGTAGCCGGTGGTCCAGTCGAAGGTGTGTTTCAAGGTGCTTCTCTCGGCAGGTTCAGGCAGACTGCAAGTATCGCCGCAGTCGCTGGCGGGCAAGCTGTTCGATCCATGGCTTCACACGTTCCCGCCGCTGCCCGGCGGCGGGCGGTCGGCCACGTAGCGCCGCGTCAGCGGCGGCTCGGCGCCGATGTGGAAGGCCAGCCGCCGTGCGCGCAGGTTGGCGTCGAAGGCGCTGAAACGTTCGAGCCGGCGCTGATGTTCGAGCCAGTTCTCGTCGACGAAGTACTCGACGTAGCGCCCCGGCTGCGCGGTGTCGCGGAACAGACCCCATGACAAGGCACCCTGGCGCAGCCTGGCTCGCCGCGTGCGCTGCATGACTTCGGCAAAGGCCACCGCGTGCGCCGGGTCGATGAGGTACTCGACGGTCACCATCACCGGTCCTTCGTCGGGCGCGATGTCGATCGCCACCGGCGTCAGGTTGCCCACCGACGCCGGCGAGAAGTCGATCTCGCCGCCGCCTTCCACGCTCAGCCGCCGCGTCGCCAGCACGACGACCACGCCGAACACGGCGGCGGCCACCACCGCCGCGCGCACGCAGGCCAGCCCGGCCACCTGACCCCACACCAGCGAGCCGGCCGCGGCACCGCCCATCAGCGCCACCTGATAGATCGACATGCCGCGTGCCCGTATCCAGTCGGGCAGGGCCGTCTGCGCCGAAATGACGAGCGAGTTGGCGACCGAGATCCAGGCCATGCCGATGAGCACCATCGCCGGCAGCGCCACCCAGATCTCGGGCACGGCGACGATCAGCGTCGACAGCGCCGCGTGCACCATCGAACCGATGCTGACGAACTGGTCGCGGCTGTAGCGTGCGCGCCAGCGTGGGAAGTACAGGGCCGCGGTGATGGCGCCCGCACCCAGGCACGACAGCATCACCGTGAAGGTGGCCGGCCCGCCGCCGTGCAGGCGCAGGGCCACCAAGGGCAGCAGCGCGACCAGCGCCGTGGACTGCAGGAAAAACAGGAAGATGCGCAGCAGCACCACCTTCAGCCGCGGCGACTGCCAGGCGTAGTTGAGCCCGGCGCGCATGGCGCCCAGGAAACGCTCGCCGGGCAAGGCGCTGGCGCGCGCCGGCTCGCCGCGCCAGCGCAGCACCAGCGCAAAGGCCACGCCGGCCAGCAGCGCATTGAGCACGAACACGGCCGCCGGGCTGACGGTGGAGATCAGCACCCCCGCCAGCACCGGCCCGACCACACGCGACAGGTTCATCGCGATGCCGTTCAGCGCCAGGGCGTGCGGCAGCTGCTCGCGCGGCACGGTCTGCGGCACGATGGCGGCGAATACCGGCCAGCGCAGGGCCAGGCCGATGCCGTTGGAGAAGGTCAGCAGCAGCAACAGCGGCGCCGTCAGCTGCCCCGCCAGCGACAGCGCGGCCAGCAGCAGCGCGTTGATCGACACCCACAACTGCGTGGCGGCGTAGTAGCGGCGGCGGTCGACGATGTCGGCCATGGCGCCGCTGGGCAGGCCGAGCAGGAACACCGGCAAGGTGCTGGCGGTCTGCACCAGCGCCACCATCACCGGGCTCGTGGTCAGCGTCGTCATCAGCCAGGCGGCCGCGACGTCGTTCATCCACATCGTCATGTTGGCCGCCAGCCAGGCGAACCAGAGGCCCCGGAAGACGGGGCCCTGCAGCGGCGACAGGGCGGCGGGTAGCGGCATCGATCAGCGCCTCGGCAGGCCGGTGGTGGCGCCGCAGCGCGCAGCGCCGGGCGGATCCCAGGCCGCCCCGGCCGACCTCAATCGACTTCCTGGAAGGCGACCTCGCGCTTCTTCCTGATCGTCGGCAGCATGACCACCACGATCATCAGGAAGGCCGCGATCAGCAGCCCCGCCGACAGCGGGCGCGTGAAGAAGGTGCCCCAATCGCCGCGCGACAGCAGCAGCGCGCGGCGCAGGTTCTCCTCCATCATCGGCCCGAGGATGAAACCCAGCAGCAGCGGCGCCGGCTCGCAGCCGAGCTTGTAGAAGAAGTAGCCGACGACGCCGAAACCGGCAGCCATGAAGACGTCGAAGTTGTTGTTGTTCAGCGTGTACAGGCCGATGCCGCAGAAGACCACGATGGCCGGGAACAGGAAGCGGTAGGGCACCGTCAGCAACTTGATCCAGATGCCGATCAGCGGCAGGTTCAGGATGATCAGCATCGCGTTGCCGATCCACATGCTGGCGATGAGGCCCCAGAACAGGTCGGGGTTGCTCGTCATCACCTGCGGGCCGGGCTGGATGCCCTTGATCGTCATCGCGCCGACCATCAACGCCATCACCGCGTTGGGCGGGATGCCCAGGGTGAGCATGGGGATGAAGCTGGTCTGGGCACCGGCGTTGTTGGCGCTCTCGGGGCCCGCCACGCCCTGGATGGCACCCTGGCCGAAGGGCACGCTGGGGTTCTTGACGATCTTCTTCTCCAGCGTGTAGCTGGCGAACGACGACAGCAGTGCGCCGCCGCCGGGCAGGATGCCCAGCACCGAACCCAGCGCGGTGCCGCGCAACACCGCGGGCCAGGCTTCCTGGAAGTCCTTCTTCGTCGGCCACAGACCCTTCACGTCCTTCGTGAAGACCTCGCGGTTTTCGGCCGGGCGGCCGAGGTTGGAGATGATCTCGCCGAAGCCGAACACGCCCATCGCGATGGCCACGAAGCCGATGCCGTCGGTCAGCTCAGGGATGTCGAAGCTGTAGCGCGGCACGCCGGAGATGACGTCGGTGTTGATCTGTCCCAGCAGCAGGCCGAGGATGATCATTGCGATGGCCTTGATCAACGAGCCCGAGGCCAGCACGACGGCGCCGATGAGGCCCAGCACCATGAGCGAGAAGTACTCGGCTGGGCCGAACTTGAAGGCCACCTCGGTCAGCGGCGGCGCGAAGGCGGCAATGATCAGCGTGCCCACGCAGCCGGCAAAGAACGAGCCCAGGCCGGCGGCTGCCAGCGCCGGGCCGGCACGCCCCTTGCGAGCCATCGCGTAGCCGTCGATGGCGGTGACGACCGAGCTGCTTTCACCCGGCACGTTGATCAGGATCGCCGTCGTCGAACCGCCGTACTGCGCGCCGTAGTAGATGCCGGCGAGCATGATCAGCGCCGGCGTCGCGTCCAGCGCATAGATGCTGGGCAGCAGCATGGCGATGGTGGCCACCGGCCCCAGCCCCGGCAGCACGCCGATCAGCGTGCCGAGCACCGCGCCGCCGAAGGCATAGGCGACGTTCTGCAGCGAGAAGGCGACCGAGAATCCCAGCGCCAGGTTGTTCATCAGCTCGTTCATGGTCGGCGCCTCAGCGGATGAACGTGGGCCACAGCGGGATCGTCAGGTTCAAGCCCCAGATGAAGATGACCCAGCTGCCGGCGCTCAGCACGGTGGCGTTGGCGATCGCCTCGCCCCAATGGAACTCGTCACCGGCCAGCGCCGTGGTGATGACCAGCAGCGGCAGCGCGATGAACATGCCCAGCCGCGGCAACAGCAGGCCGAACAGAACCACCGAGCCGACGATGATGGCCAGCGGCTTCCAAGCGATGCCGCCGAGGCGCTCGCCACCTTCGACCTCGATGACCAGCGCCTTGAACAGGATGATCGCGCCCAGCGCCGCCATGATGATGCCCAGGCCGAAGGGAAAGTAGGCCGGCCCCGGCCGCGCCGCACTGCCGAAGCTGTAGTTGGTGGCGCCCCAGGCGAAGCCGACGCCGACGGCCAGGAACATGAGACCGGACCAGAAGTCCTTCTCGCTCTTGATCTTCACTCGCTTGTCTCCTCCAGCGTCCAGGCGCGAGCGGATTCTAGGGAGCGGCCATGGGCGGCCGGCTGTGGTTTCCACGTAAGGCCGGGCCAGCGCCGCATCTCTCGCTGCTCGCAGCAGGGCGCTTCAGGGCGAACTGCCGGGCCCCGCATACGGTCGCACCATGCG